>JAKSLT010000028.1 GCA_024401055.1 Bacteroidaceae bacterium
CTGACGGAAAGCCCCCTTTAAGGGGGTTGGGGGGTCTTCGTATGAAATTCCTTGCTAACATTCTCTGGCTGGTCCTTGGTGGCTTGGAAGCCGCCGTCGGCTATTTCACAGGAGCCTTGGCCCTGTGTGTGACAATTATCGGTATCCCCTGGGGCATACAAGTGTTTAAGATAGGCCTGTTGTGCCTTTGGCCCTTCGGCGCTACGGTGCAGAAAACCGACGAACTGCACGGCTGCATTCGCGTGCCGATGAATGTGGTGTGGTTTCTCTTTGGCGGCTTGTGGGCCTGGCTGTGCCATATATTCTTCGGTCTGTTGCTGTGCCTGATAATCGTCGGCATACCCTGGGGCAAACAGCACTTTAAGATGGCACGCCTCTCACTCGCACCTTTCGGAAAGGAAGTGACGCTCGGGTTATGAATGAAATTAAACTAAGAGCTCTTCGCCTGTCTGATAGTTCCCCCATAAAGTGTGCCCCCGATGTCATTAACTCCACCTCTTATATCGTGCTCCACCGCTGACGAACGCCGCCAATGGATACGCGAGCGTTTCCCTTGTAGGGCCGACTGCGAAGCCTGTGGCCTGTGCAAGATTTATCATGGCCGCGACGTGGAGGAAGTCTATGCCGATTATGTCAATGGCATACGCACATTTGAGGAAATCCGGGACGAGTTCAGAGGAATAAGATAAAGAAACCTATGCAAATACTTCTGGCAAGTGCCAAAATGATGACGGAGAAGGTGGCACGAATGCTACCGTCCACTCCTCCTCTTTTCCAGCAAGAGGCTAAAGCCTTCGCCCGTGATATGGCCGAATACGACGAGGCCACGCTGGCGGAAATGCTCCATTGCAGCCGAGCCATTGCCGCACAGTGCAAGGCCCGTTATCAGCGGATGGTGAGCTGTGATGCCCCAGTGCTGCCTGCCGCGTTGGCCTACACCGGTCAGGCCTACAAACACTTGCGGGCCGGCGAACTGACAGACGAGGATTTGCAGTGGGCCAATCATCACCTGTGGCATACCTCCTTCCTCTATGGCCTGCTGCGACCCCTGGAAGGCATCAGCCCCTACCGCCTGGAGGGAAGTCTGTCCTTGCCGTCGGGTGGGGGAGAGACGATGTTCGGTTTCTGGCGTTCGCGTCTGACCGACGTGCTTGTCAAGGCCGTGAAGGCCGACGACGGCGTGCTGGTGCATCTGGCCACGGAGGAGTTTCAACACCTCTTCGACTGGCATCGCGTGTGCCGCGAGGTGGAGGTCATCCAGCCGCTCTTCTATGTCAGGCAAGGTAAGGCTTTGAAGATACAGGCCGTGTGGGCCAAAACCTGCCGTGGCGCCATGACGCGCTATATCATCCAGAATCGCATAAGCCGTGTGGAAGACCTGAAGGCTTTCGCCTACGAGGGCTTTGCCTATCGCTCCGACCTCGGTGAGTGTGCCTTCCCCCATTTCGTAAGAGAATAGAATAACACTCAACTCAATTAATATGACTTTCAAAGAACTTTGTGCCCAGCGCTACTCCGTGCGCAGTTACACCGACGAGCCGGTGAGTGAGGAGCAACTGGCCTACATTCTGGAGTGTGCCCGCCTGGCACCTTCCGCAGTAAACTTCCAGCCCTGGCACTTCTATGTGGTCAGTAGCAAGGAGGGGCTGGAAGCCCTCGCTACGTGTTACAACCGCGAGTGGTTCCGCACGGCACCGCTTTGCATTGTCTGCTGCATCCGCCACGATGAGGCGTGGGTGCGTCAGGCCGATGGTAAGGCTCACGGCGACATAGACATCGCCATTGCTACGGAGCATATATGCCTCGCTGCTGCCGAACAAGGTCTCGGCACGTGCTGGGTGTGCAACTTCGACGCCCGCCGTTGCAGTGAACTGCTCCACCTGCCCGAGAACGAGGAGCCTGCCGTACTCATCCCCCTCGGCCATATCGCCCCCGATGCCACGCAGAAACCCAAACAGCGCAAGGCCATAGAAGAAATCGTGACGCGCAGATGAAACGCTTTTTTATCATTCTCTGTTTTATAGGTGTGAGCTTTGCCATTGGCTATGGCATAGGAATTGGCTTGGAACATCTGACGGGAGACATCTCTATCGGCGGATGGGAAATGGTGGGCCTGCTTGTCTGTGGCGTTGTGGCTGTGGTGCTGGCTTTTATCGTCCATACATTCATTCACGAGTTCGGCCATATGCTTTTCGGCTTGCTTACGGGTTATAGTTTTCTGTCGTTCCGTCTGTTCAATGTGGTGTTGCAACGCGAGGATGATGGCTTCCATTGGAAACGCTTTAATATAAACGGCACCGTTGGGCAGTGCTTGATGATTCCGCCCGGAGAGAAACAGCCACCTTATTTCTGGTATAATGCCGGCGGCGTTCTGATGAACCTGTTGAAAGTCGTTGGTTGCATTGTTGCGCTTTGCCTTTTCCCGCTGTCGCAATGGTTGATAGTCCTATGTATAGGATTTATAGTCATTGGCTTGTGGATGATAATCCTAAATGGCATCCCTATGGTCGTAAGCGGATTGCCTAACGACGGAAAGAATATACTTATCCTTTGGCACCATCCCGAGCAGCGGCGATATTTTGGTGCGATGCTCTCCGTTGTGGGTGAACAAAGTAGAGGACGCCGCTTGAAGGAAATGCCCAGGAAATGGTTCCACTCTGAACCTGTGACGCTGGCATCATCGGTGATGCAACTGTCCGCCCGCAACCTTTATTATTGTCATCTAATGGATGAGCTTCGCCTTGAAGAGGCTCGAGAAGTGGCGGAAGAAATAGGGAAAATAGGCGACGGACTTCCTATGCTGTTTCGTATGGAGATAAATTGCGATCGTCTGCTCTTGGAACTCGCCACGCTCAACCGTGGCGAGGTGGTGGGTCATCTCTGGAATGAACGGCTTCAACAATATGTCAAGGCTGCGCGCAAGTACGCCCCTTTGAAGTGTGCCGTGCTCTTTGCCTACGAATACATCAATAATCAAAACCCTGAGGCGGCGGCTCCATATTACGAAGAGGTCAAGACGCGTCAAAACGACTATGCCCAGCCCGGCGAGGCCCTTACGGCTCTGGCCGTTATGGATTATATCAAGGGAAACATCCAATGACAATCCGCCCCACAACTCCTGCCGACTTGCCCCGTCTGCACGACATCTTCGCCATTGCCCGCCACTTTATGGCTGCCACGGGAAACCCGCACCAATGGGTGGAGGGCTACCCACGAGAAGAGTTCTTGCTGGATGATATTCAGCGTGCCGACAGTTTCGTGTGCTGCGAGGACGGCAGGGTGGTAGGCTCCTTCGTCCTGCGGGGTGGGGAAGACCCTACCTATAATATTATATACGCGGGCGCGTGGCCCCACAACCGGCCCTACGCCACCATCCACCGCATCGCCAGCAGCGGGGAGGTGAAGGGCGTTTTTGACGCTGCCGTGGCTTTCGCCCTTACCCGTTACGACACCCTGCGTATCGACACCCACCGCGACAACAGCGTGATGCAGCGCCTCGTCCAGAAGGCTGGCTTCAAGTATTGCGGCATCATTCATTGTTGGAACGGCGACGAACGCCTGGCCTATCAATACCAGTAAGTCTCATCCCGTCAACAATCCGCTTGGCGACCAAGAACTATCAACTGTCAACCCTCAACTATCAACTAACATCATGGCTACTTTACTTACAGCATGCAACAATACCTTTGAAGCGGAACTCCTCAAAGGTCGCCTCGAATCCGAAGGCATCCCCTGCGTCTTGCAAGGTGAAACTATGAACCTCGTCTATGGTGGCATTAGCGCTATGCCTATCAACATCCTCGTTCGCGAGGAAGACTTAGAGAAGGCGTTGGAACTCATCAAGAACGATAATACCGAAGACTAATTTATGAAGAAAAAAAGAAAGATACTCGTTTGCGGCTTGTTGACAGTCGTATGTTGTTTAGTCCTTGCCATCGTCGGCGGAGCGTTCTACATGCTCGACTATTCGCTCAACCCCGCCGGCAAGGAACAACGTGATGCCAAGACGAATGACTTCCTTCGCGAAAGATACGACGGCTTGGTTGAGTGGATAGACAGTATGCAGGCAGTTGGAGCCCTGCGCGACACCTTCATCGTCAATGACAAAGGCTTGCGCCTCCATGCCCTCTATGCTTCGTGCGATTCCGCCCAGGGCACCGCCGTCCTTGTGCACGGATTCACCGACAACGCCCGGCGCATGATGATGTTCGGGCGGGTCTATCGCGACTCGCTTCACTTCAACATCATCGCCCCCGAGCACCAGCGCCACGGAAAGAGCGAGGGCTCTTCCATACAGATGGGCTGGCTCGACCGCCTCGACATAGAGCGTTGGATAAGCGTGGCCGATAGCCTGTGGCCGTCTTCCCCCATCTATCTCCACGGCCTCTCAATGGGCGGCGCCACCGTGATGATGTGCTCTGGCGACAGCCTTCTGCCCTCCGTACGCGGCATTATAGAGGATTGCGGCTACACATCCGTATGGGATGAGTTCGCTGGTGAGATAAAGAATCAGTTCCACCTACCGCCCCATCCCCTGATGGACGTCGCCTCGCTCCTTTGCCAGTGGCGTTACGGCTGGAACTTCCGTGAAGCCTCCTCCCTGGAGCAGGTGCGGCGCTCAACGTTGCCGATGCTCTTCATCCACGGCGAAAACGACACCTTCGTACCCACCGCTATGGTGCATCCGCTCTACGAAGCCAAGACCAAGGGCTACAAACGTCTCTGGCTGGCGCCGGGCTCCGAGCATGCCCGCTCCTTCCATGACCATCCGCAGGAATACTTTAAGGAGATGAAGAACTTTATCAATAAGACAAAGCAATAATCCCCGTCAATGAAAAGGATATTCGCCCTCTCGCTCACCTTCTTGCTTTTCTGCCTTGTTGGAATGGCGCAGAAGTTTGAGGCCAGGGACTACTGCGTCAATAATGGGGCAGTGTCACTGCCCGCCACCCTCCTTGCGAACGGCGACAAGGCCGCGCCCATCGTTGTCTTCGTGCACGGCAGCGGCCCCAATGACCGCGACGAGACGCTCGGCCCCAACAAGCTCTTCCGCAGCCTTGCCGATTCCCTCGCCGTCCGTGGCATCGCCTCCCTGCGTTATGACAAGCGCACCATGCTCTACAAGGGCGGTGCCGACACCCTCACCTATCGCGAGGAAACCGTCGATGACGCCGTGCAGGCCGTGCGGCAGTTGCACGAGGCGGGCTACACGCACATCTTCCTGGAGGGCCACAGCCTCGGCGGCCATCTTGCGCCCCTCATCGCCGAGGCCGCAGCCCCTATGCTCTCCGGCGTAATCATCCTTTCCGGCAACGTCGGCAATATCCAGAGTGCCATTGAAAGCCAACTCCACTACCTCGGCCGTCAGCAAGGTGCCTCCGAGGTGATGATACGCCAGAGTATCGACCAGATGCTGGCCGCGCTCCCCGTCCGATACAGGCAGTATGACGAGGCCTACACACCGCAGCCCGTCGTGCGCCGTCTCCTTGCCGAGCATCCCGACCTTCGTTGGCTCATCGTGCAGGGCGGCCACGACTATCAGGTCACGATGGCCGACTACTACATGTGGCAGCGTATGTTCGGCCCTCGTGCCACCTACTTTTACGGCCCCACGCTCGACCATATCCTCCGCTCTCTCCCCGCCATGGCCACGCCGCAGGACTACATGGCCCCTGGCGAGATAGACGCCCAAGTAATAACCGCCCTTTCAGAGTTTATTAATGCAAAACCATAATCTTAACCCATACCCCATCCTATTCCCCGCCCTTTAAGGGAGGGGGTAGGGGAGGGTCTCCTATTATGCTCCATTTCGATTGCGACTACATGGCCGGTGCCCATCCCGAGGTGCTTGCCGCCCTCGTTGAGAACAACGCCGTCCAGACCGTAGGCTACGGCAACGACCCCTTCTGTGCCCGAGCCAAAGACCTCATCCGTCAGGCTTGTGCTGCCCCCGCCGCTGCCGTCCATTTCCTCGTCGGCGGCACGCAGACCAACTGCACCCTCATCGACGCCCTCCTACGCCGTACCGACGGCGTGCTGGCTGCCGAGACGGCCCATATCAACGTCCACGAGTCAGGCGCCGTGGAACTGGGCGGTCACAAGGTGCTCGCCCTTCCCTCCCACGACGGCAAACTCTGCGCCGACGAGGCAGAGGCCTATCTCCGCGACTTCTATGCCGACGACACCCACGACCACATGGTGGCCCCCGGCATGGTGTATATCTCCTTCCCCACCGAACTCGGCACGCTCTACACCCTCCCCGAGCTGGAGGCCCTCCATCGTGTGTGCCGCTCCTACGGCATACCGCTCTACATCGACGGCGCCCGCCTCGGCTACGGCCTTGCCGCCTCGCCCGACGTCACCCTCCCCGACATCGCCCGCCTTGTCGATGTGTTCTATATCGGCGGCACGAAGATGGGCGCCCTCTGCGGTGAGGCCGTCGTATGCACGCGCCCCGAACTCCTGCCCCGCTTCTTCCCCTTGCAGAAAGCCCACGGCGCCGTGCTCGCCAAGGGCCGCGTGCTCGGCATACAGTTCGGCGCCCTCTTCACGGACGACCTCTACCTCCGCATCGGCCGTCACGGCGTAGCGCTGGCCCGCCGGCTACGCGCCCTCTTTGAGAGCCGCGGCTACAGGCCCTTCATCGATTCCCCCACCAATCAGCAGTTCTTCACCCTCCCCAACGCCGTCATCGACCGCCTCCTGCCCCACGCCACCTTTGAATACTGGGGCCCGCGTGGAGAGGCGGAGTCCAAAGTCCGTTTCGTCACCTCGTGGGAAACCACAGATGCCGACATCGACGCCTTGGAGGCTCTGCTGTAGTTTTTATCGCAGAAACTTTATTTCTTCCTACATCTCTTACACCTCTTACACCCATAAAAAACAAGCCCGCCAGCGTGATTGCTGGCGGGCTTGGCTATTCAGTGGGGTAGGGGTTACTTATTTGTCGCTGGGGCCGAGCATGGTGGTGGGGTCGAGCCAGGCCTTGATGTCCTTCTTGCTGAGACCCTGCTCCTCGGCTACCTTGGCGACGCTCTTGCCGCTCACGAGGGCTTCCTTGGCTATCTTGGTGCTGGCCTTGTAGCCGATGTGGGGATTGAAGGCGGTGACGATGCCGATGGAGTTCATTACCATCTCTTTGGTATGTTCGGCGTTCACGGTGATGCCGTCCACGCACTTGGTGCGGAGGGTGTTCATGGCGTTGATGAGCCACTCGATGCTCTCCATGATGCACTGGGCGATGACGGGCTCCATGACGTTGAGCTGCAACTGGCCGGCTTCGGCGGCGAAGCTGACGGCGGTGTCGTTGCCGATGACCTTGAAGCATACCTGGTTGGTGACTTCGGGGATGACGGGGTTCACCTTGCCGGGCATGATGCTGCTGCCGGGGGCCATGGGAGGCAGGTTGATTTCGTGGAGGCCGCAGCGAGGGCCGGATGCCATGAGGCGGAGGTCGTTGCAGATTTTGCTGAGCTTCACGGCGAGGCGCTTGAGGGCGCCGCTGTAGGCCACGTAGTCGGCGGTGTCGGGCGTGGCGGCGATGAGGTCGGAGGCGAGGTAGAGTTCTTCGCCGAAGGCCTCGGTCATGCGGCGGGTGCAGAGTTCTGCGTAGCCCTTCACGGCGTTGAGGCCGGTGCCGATGGCGGTGGCGCCCATATTGATGGTGTGGAGGAGGTCGGCGTTGCGATGGAGGTTGGTGACTTCGTCAGCGAGGGTGTTGGCGAAGGCGGTGAACTCCTGTCCGCATGTCATGGGCACAGCGTCCTGCAGCTGGGTGCGGCCCATCTTGATGATGCCGTCGAACTCAACGCCCTTCTGGCGGAAGCTCTTGACGAGGGTCTTGAGGGCGCGCTCCAGACGCTTGTTCATAAGGATAAGGCCGAGGCGGATGGCGCAGGGATAGGCGTCGTTGGTGCTCTGGGCGCAGTTTACGTGGTCGTTGGGGGAGCAGTATTTATACTCGCCGCGCTTCTTGCCCATCAGTTCGAGGGCGCGGTTGGCGATTACCTCGTTGGCGTTCATATTGACGCTGGTACCGGCACCGCCCTGCATCATATCGACGGGGAACTCGCGGCGATGCTTGCCGGCGATGAGTTCGCGTGAGGCGGCGATGATGGCGTCGGCAATCTTGGCATCGAGCACGCCGAGCTCCTTGTTGGCCTGAGCGGCACCGAGCTTGACGTAACCCATGGCCTTGATGTAGTCAGGGTAATCGTACATGTGTACGTGGGAAATCTTGTAGTTGTTGCAGGCGCGCTGCGTCTGTACGCCGTAGAGGCGTTCTGCGGGTACTTGGAGTTCGCCGAGGAGGTCGGACTCCAAACGGTAGTTCTTTTCAGCCATAGCTTTTAAGGTTTTTAGGTTTTTAGGTTATGAGGTTTTTAGGTTATGAGGTTCTGGGGCTTTCCCCCTCAAAAATGAGGGGGCACGGGGGCGGGGCCTTTGGGCGCAGGAGCGGAGGGGGATCCTTCGTTTTGCACGGCGAAGATAGCAATAAAAGCGGTATGCGGCAAATTTTTTGCGTTATTTTTGCCTTTTGCTGTCTGCTTTGTCTTTTTCGAGGTGGAAATAGCGGCTTTCGTGCAGCAGGGGGCGTCACACGGAGTCGGCGCGTGCGGGGGCCGTGTCGGTGTTCTTGGGCACGGGTGTATAGCCGCGTGAATGTTCCACCCGGTATTGCGTCATGTTCTCGTTGGAGCGAAAGTGGTCGCCCTCCAACTGCTGTGTGGGCGTGGTGACGCGCATGGGGGCCGACGAGTAGAATTCATGGCGGTCCATGTCCCAGAAGAGGAGCGAGGTGATGAAGATGGTCTGCTGGGCGATGTTCTCCACACGGACGTGGCCGTGGAGTTCCCAGAGGCTCTGGTTATACCAGTAAGCGGTGTCGGCGGTGATGAAGAGGTCGGTCTTGTGCCGGCGGTCGAAGCGCTGGAGGAAGATTCCCTTCTTGAACTCCTGGCGGGTGGGCGTGGTGCGATCGAAGACGCGCCAGTCCTCGGCAATTATCTTGTAGCGCATGTAGCCGCTGTCGGAGATGACCTTCGAGCAGCCGTGCGTGGTCATTACGGGCAGGGAGTCGCGCTGGCGTATGGCGGCACCCTCGGGCGGTGCCTGATTGGAGCAGGAGAAGAAAACGCTGGGAAACACGATGCAACTGACGAAGGACAGCAGTCCGTACAACGCAGCGGCACAAGCCAGAGAACGCATGCCATTGGCCCCCTCCCCGCTCCCCCTTTGGGGGAGAGCTTCAGCGCGATATGGGCGAAAAAGTGGCATGAGCATGGAAATACGTGTCTGTAATTGTGTGCACGAGTCCTTTCTGTCTCTTTAGGTGTCCTCCTTACCTCACCTTCCACTTCGTGAACCACTCTTCGTTGAAGTTCACGCCGATGCAGAGACGGAAGTAGTTCTCCTTGATTTGTCCGGCGAAGGCGGGCTGTATGCGTTCATACTGCAAGGCGGCATTGACGGAGCAACGTCCGCCGAAGACGTTCATGATGGGCAGGTTGACGCCGGCCGTGGCGAGATAGGAGGTGGGGCCCTTGTCGAGGGTCGAGGTGCCGCTCTTCACCACGTTGGCGTAAGGCGTGGTCAGGGCGAATCCGCAGCGGTAGGTGACGTATTCGCTCCATTTCGTGCCTTTTTTCATGGGGCGGTATTCAAAGCCGAAGGCCATGCGGTGGCTGTCGCGCAGGTTGCCCGTCGTTGCGGCGAAGGTCTCGTTGCCCTGGGCGTCGATGCTGAGCCACGGGCTGCGGCATTCGCCCCATTTCTGGAGCTCATAATCGGCAGCGATGCGCATGCGTCCCTTGTGTTCCCAACTGAGGCCGGCACCGATGGTATGGGGCAGCTGATATGCGTTGCCTACGGTGCTGGAGTCGGTGCCTACCGTCATGAGGGCTTCGCGGTTGACGTCGTGGCCTAGGGAATAGTTGGCGCCGAGCGTGAGGCGGTCGGTCTTGCCCAGAGGAATGTAGGCCTGGAGACCGGCATCCACAGTGTAGGAACGTATTTTGCTGTAGTAGGCTCGTGTGCTGGAGGCTACGGAGGCGTCGCTGTAGGTGATGGAGGACACGTGGTTGATTTCGCCCCACAGGAATCCCGCGTTGGCGCCCACGCTGATGTAGCGGCAGGGCATCCAGCCGGCACCGAGATATACTTTGTGCAGGCCGCCCGAACCGTTGTAGGTGGAGGTGGCGCTGACGTCGTCGCTGTGGCTGTAGCTCTCGCTGATGGTCTTCGACGATGCCGTGCTGTAGCCCACGCGGCTGAAGGGCATCACGCCCAGGCTCATGCCCAGATGGCGGGCGGCCTTCCAGCCAATGGTGGCGTAGTCGAGCGTAGCGGTGGTGGCGCCCACGTGGGCCTTGCCGCTGACGTAGCGGCTCCTTTGTAGCGAGGCGCCGATGTCGAAGATGAAGGAGAGGGAGTCAATCCTGGCGTAGGAGGCCGGGTTAAGGGGGTTCACCTCGTTGCCTCGTGCCGTGCCGATACCCACTCCCGCCATGGAGGAGTTGAAGCCCGTCTGGCTGTGGCCCTGCAGGCCAAGGCCGTAGCGTGAGTAGGGAGACGTGATGCCGGTGTCCTGAGCCGTGGCGCTGAAGAGCGGCAGGGCGGCGGCGAGGGCGGTGATGAGAGCTTTCTTTATAGTCATCAGAAAAGAGTGTAGAGTCGTTTCGGAAACGAATTGTTGCATTTTCGCTGCAAATTTACGCAAAAGGTGCGAGATAGCCAAGCCCGCGTTGTGAAATTCGCGATTATTTAAGATTTAATAAAGGTTCCTGCGCGTGTGCGACGCATTTTTTCGCAGGGCTCAGGCCCCGACCCGGTGTGGTTCGGGAAAGGCCCCGGCCGTTGCTTTCTTCCCTTTCGCTGTCGTCCGGAGCCGTTGCCGCGGACGTCGTAAAAGCGGACTAAGGTGCCCCCGCCGTTGGCAAAAATCCCGTGGGACGGCGATTTACTTCCCTTTCGCTTCCCGTTTTTCGCCCCGCCGTGCGCGCCGATATCCCTTTCAGTGCCCGTTTTTCGGCATAAAAATGGATTTTTCAGGCATTGTTTATCCCCTTTATCGGCCTTGGAACGGACAAGTCCTCATTTAATTCCGACCAATCCTCATCTAATTCAAAATAGTCCTCATTTAATTCGAACTTCTTCCCATTTATTTCGAACTAGTCCTCTTTTAATTTTTCCTAGTTCTCCTTTAATTTTTGCTAAAAGAGAAGTAGTGAAAATTAAAAGGGAAGTAGTGAAAATTAAATGGGAAGAAGAAACCGGCGAAAAGGCACAAAAAAAGCCTGCTTCCATTGCGGAAACAGGCGTAGCGGTATGCGTGCGGCGGCAATCGGTATGCGCACGGCGACGGTCGGCCGGGGCGGAAAGGGATTACCGGCAGCCGTCGGGCGGTGCGGGGGTATGCGGTGTCAGTACGGCGCGCACGGCCACGGTGCCGTCTTCCAGGCGTATCTCATAGCAGTCGTCCTCGCGGAAGACTTGCAGCGTGTCGCCGAAGAGGGCTTCGTGGGCATAGGCAATGTCGATGCGGCGCATTTCAAGGGCGGGGTCGGGCGTGGCGGCGTCGAGGAGGATGTCTATGTAGCGGATGGAATTCATGTGTCCGTTGCGGTCGAGGTCGGAGAAGGCCACGCGGTGGGTGGCTACGGGTTCCGTGCTCCTCACGCGGACGCGGGCCGGCGGCGCTATGGGCACCGTGCGGTCGCAGACGAGTCCGGCCATCGGGGCGAAGGCTGGGGCATCGAGCAGTACAGGCTGGCGCGTGTCGTAGTTGATGACGGCCCATGTGGAGAAGGCGTGGCCGTAAATTTTGTCCTCGTCGCGGATGACGAACATGCGGTCTGTGAACTGCCGGTAGATGCGGTTGATGAACGTCTCTATGGTGTAGGGTTCGCCGGTGGAGGGCCGGGCGTTCATCTCCATGACAATGCGCGACACAACCCACACTCGGTGCTCGCTCGCCAGGGCCTGGTAGCCGAAACCGTGGGCCGTGGCGTGACGGCCTGCGCAGTCGAGGAGCTGGTGGCCGAGGGTGTGCCAACTCAGCCGGCGGCGCACATCGTCGGTCATGGGCTCGGTGATGAAAGAAAAGGTCTGGGATAAATCAGGCATGGTGAGCGGAAACTTTTATAGCGATGCAAAGATAATAAAAATTTTTCAAATACGGCAACATCGGGGGCAAAAATATATAAAAGGAGGGGGCGCGGCACAAAATGGGGCGCGGTTTTGGTCATGTCGGGGGAATTTTGTATCTTTGCAGCGGAATATGTATTAACAGTTACGAACGTTATGTTTGAGAACCTAAGCGAACGGCTGGAAAGGTCGTTCAAGATACTGAAGGGTGAAGGCCACATCACCGAAATCAACGTGGCGGAAACGCTCAAGGACGTGCGTCGCGCCCTCCTTGACGCCGACGTGAACTACAAGGTGGCCAAGACGTTCACCGACACGGTGAAGCAGAAGGCTCTCGGCCAGAACGTGCTGACGGCCGTGAAACCCAGTCAGATGATGGTGAAAATCGTCCACGACGAGCTCGCCGCGCTGATGGGCGGCACCGCCACGGAACTGAACCTTGCGAGCCGCCCCAGCGTCATCCTCATGGCCGGCCTCAACGGTGCGGGTAAGACGACGCTGAGCGGTAAGCTGGCACTCTTCCTCAAGAAGCAGAAGCACCGCCGTCCCCTGCTCGTGGCCTGCGATACCTACCGCCCCGCCGCCATTGAGCAGTTGCGCGTGCTGGCTGAACAGATAGAGGTGCCCATATACCTCGACCTCAACGAGAAAGACCCCGTGAAGATAGCCCTCGCCGGCATACAGGAGGCCAAGGCGAAGAGTTACGACACGGTCATCGTCGATACCGCCGGCCGTCTGGCCGTGGATGAGACGCTGATGCAGGAAATCGCAGCCATCAAGGCCGCCGCCAACCCCGACGAGACCCTCTTCGTGGTGGATGCCATGACGGGTCAGGACGCCGTGAACACGGCCAAGACCTTCAACGAGCGCCTTGACTTCGACGGCGTGGTCCTCACCAAACTTGACGGCGACACCCGCGGCGGTGCGGCCCTGAGTATCCGCAGCGTGGTGGACAAGCCCATCAAGTTCGTCGGCACCGGCGAGAAGATGGAAGCCCTCGACGTGTTCCACCCCGAGCGCATGGCCGACCGCATACTGGGCATGGGCGACGTAGTGAGCCTCGTGGAGCGTGCCCAGCAGCAGTATGACGAGGAGGAGGCCCGTCGCCTGAGCAAGAAACTGGCGAAAAACCAGTTCGACCTGGACGACTTTTACAAGCAGATACAGCAAATCAAGAAGATGGGCAACATCAAGGAACTCGCTTCCATGATTCCCGGCGTGGGTAAAGCCTTGAAGGACATAGATATCCCCGATGACGCCTTCAAGCATATCGAGGCGATGATCCAGAGCATGACGCCCTACGAGCGCCACAACCCGCAGGTGCTCAACCAGAGCCGCAAGGTGCGTATAAGCAAGGGCAGCGGCGTGGACATTCAGGAGTTGAACCGTCTGCTCAAGCAGTTCGACCAGATGAAGAAAATGATGAAGATGATGAACGGCAAAAAATTGCCAAATATGCCGATGAAATAAAGAGAGAGCAGTGAAAAAGCCCGTGAGTGCTTTTTCACTGCTCGCGCTATAGGGGGCAGGGGAAGAATAGGACAATCAACTAAACAACTTTTTAACTTAAATACTTTTCAATTTACCTATGATAATCGACGGCAAGGCTACAGCAAAAGCCATCAAGGCAGAAATCAAGACAGAAGTTGATAAAATGCTCGCCGCAGGGCATCGCCGGCCCCACCTGGCCGCTGTGCTCGTGGGCCATGACGGTGGCAGCGAGACCTATGTAAAGAATAAGGTGCTGGCCTGCGAGGAGTGCGGCTTCGAGAGCACCCTCCTGCGCTATGAGGACGACATTACGGAGGAAGCCCTTCTCAAAGTCGTGGCCGACCTTAACGCCAACGCCGACGTGGACGGCTTCATCGTGCAGCTTCCCCTGCCGCGCCACATCGACGAGCAGAAAGTCGTCGAAGCCATTGACCCGCGCAAGGACGTGGACGGCTTCCACCCCCAAAACGTGGGACGCATGGCCATCGGCCTTCCCTGCTTCGTCAGCGCCACGCCCCTCGGTATCCTCACGCTCCTGCAAAGATACAACGTGGAGACGCGCGGCAAGAAAGTCGCCGTGCTCGGTCGAAGCAACATAGTGGGCAAGCCCATGGCGCAGCTGATGCTGCAGAAGCAGTATGGCGACGCCACTGTCACCGTGCTCCACTCCCACAGCCGGAACCTTGCCGAGGAATGCCGCCAGGCCGACATCCTCATCGCCGCCATCGGCCAGCCCGCCTTCGTGAAGGAGGAAATGGTGAAGGAAGGCGCGGTCGTTATCGACGTGGGCACCACCCGCGTGCCGGACGCCACGCGCCCCAAGGGCTACCGCCTGCAGGGCGACGTCGATTTCGACGCCGTGGCTCCGAAATGCGCCGCCATCACCCCCGTGCCGGGCGGGGTAGGGCCGATGACCATCTGCATGCTGATGCAGAACACGTTGCTGGCCGCCAAGCGCCGGTAATCGCTTATACCCCAAGCCTCCCGTCTCCAGGCGGAAAGGCAACGGCAGAAATAGAAAAACCGCCCCCGAAGATGATGTCCTCGGGGGCGGTTTGCTATGTTGTGCGTTGTGGTCGTGAAGTTCCGTTTGGTGATTTCCGAAAAGCAAGCAGAAACTCCCTGCCCGTATGGTCTGTTTGCCTGTTAGTCGAAAGAAGTGCTTACGCCATCGTAGTTACCCTTCACGTAGCAGGTCGAACAGAACCAACTCCCATAGGTGGAGAGGAAATCGCCTATTCTGGCATTATCAATATTTAAGACTGTTACATCCTCAATATTAGCATTTCCCGTCTCCGGAGTATAGGAATGGGAATCAAATATGACTCTGGAGAAGATGATGGGTTTAGGGGTGGTGTAGGAGAATGACACCACGGAGTCTCTGGATACTTTCGGCATCATCGTGACTTCGCATCGGCATACAACGGGCACAGACTTGTAGGCAAAGGACTTCACGTAATAGGTTTCTGTGTGCGAATCCTCCAGTATTTTACCTTCCCGGACGGTGTCGCGATATTCCACACCGTCGTTGCCCGAATAGATGATGTTGTAGTCGAAATACTTCAAGGATGACGGGTGGATGGGAACGACCACCTTTATGTCAACCTGCTTCACATTTGAAGAATTGGTAGTGCCGTTGCTGGTACCATTGCTTAAGCCATTGCCGTTGATATCGTCAATTGCAATGGGTCCTTCGATTGCAGGGTACTCTTCACATCCCATGAGGAGGGAGCAAGCCATCAGCCCTGCCATCCAAATGATTGCTTTGAATTTCATGATTTTCATGCTTTCTTACTGTTGATAGGAGTGCGTCCGGCTGGACACCTCCTGAGGTTTTGGAGAGCAAAAATACGAAAGATTTCCGTAATGAACAAATAAAACGGGAGAAAGTAGCCCTCTTGAGCCTGTTTTGCCATTTTTGGAGTGCAGTGCGCACAGTTTGAGTATAACTTCAGATAAACGGCCGTAACCGAAGAAAAAATGTAACGATTTTTTACAATTTTCGTGCGTTTTCTTGGCGAAATTTGGGCGTGGAAACGAGCGCGCGGAGGCTCGGGCGGTAAAAACGCGATTTTTAAGACGCCGTTACACGGTTCATTTATAAGCGCTTAGTTCTGCAGGGATTTTCGCGGCGATTCTTTTGGACACGCTATGCCCGCTTTTAGGGGCGAAAAAAGGCCGTCGGGAGATGAGCAGAGTAAGCCCCCCCCTAATCCCCCATTGAGGGGCCTTTCAAAGAGCGAATGCTGACTTGGATTGCAGCACTTCCTCCTCGGGGGAGCGGGGAAGGACCCTCACCTATCCCCCTTTTATTTCAACCGATGTCCCTTTTAATTTCGCGTAAAAGGGCTATCGGAAAAACAGAAAGGGGGTGACGGAGCAAAAAATGACGGGCTGTTGCACTTTTTTCGCCTAAAAGCACAATTAGTCCTCACAGCGTCGCGATTTCTCCTTTTTGCGTTTTGTCAAAATATTTTACACCTTCAAAAAAATCGTTATGGAGCGCTATGTTGTTCGTCAGGAGGGTGGGGTGGAACTTGTAGGGCCTGTCAGAAAACAGCCGTTGCGCGCGCTTCTGCGCACATTATATAAAGTATAGGTGTGATTTTCGTTGAAATATTTGGCTAATTTAGTTTTTTTTTACAACTTTGCACGCGAAATAGAAAAGACTGGCGTTGTGAAGAGCCAGCAACAGCACAAGGAACGACAATTAACCCAATATAATAACCAATAAAAACTTTATGAGAAGACTAACAATCCTCCTCGTTGCGATGTGTTTTACGGCAATAGCCTATGCACAGTCGCTCAGCGGCACAGTGAAGGATGAGACCGGTGAATGGCTCACCGGCGCCTCCGTGTCGGTAGTGGGCACCACCAATGGTGTCAATGTTGACCTTGACGGTCACTACGCATTGAAAAATGTGCAGAGAGGCCAGAAGGTGAAGTTCTCCTTTATCGGCTACCAGAGCCAGACCGTGGAATACAACGGCCAAGGCACCCTGGACATCGTGTTGAAGGAAGAATCCCTCAACCTGAACGAAGCCGTCGTGACGGCCATGGGTATCGTGCGCAAAGCCACCTCGCTGACCTACTCCACGCAGCAACTGAAGAGCGACGACCTGATGAAGGTGCAGGACGCCAACCCTATCAACAATATTGAAGGTAAGGTGAGCGGCGTGACCATTACGCCCAGTGCCGGCGGTGCCGGCGGTGCCACCAAAATCCTGCTGCGCGGCAACAAGTCCATCATGGGCAGCAACGACCCGCTCATCGTAGTGGACGGCGTGCCTATGAGCAACGACCACGGCAGCGTGGACGCCATGAACCTCGCTACGACCAGCGTGGCCGAAGGCGGTGACGCTCTCTCCATGATTAACCCCGACGACATCGAGAGCATGAACGTGCTGAAAGGTGCCAACGCTGCCGCCCTGTACGGCTCGAAGGCTGCCAACGGCGTTATCATGATTACCACGAAGAAGGGTAAGGAAGGCCGTCTGGACGTGAACTTCAACAGCAACGTTACGTTCGACACGCCGCTGCTCCTCCCGAAGATTCAGAACGTTTACGGCATGACTGTCGTGCCTAACCAGTATGATGAAAATGGCGTTCTCCTCGTTCCCGGTTCCATGAGCGAAGCCAGCTGGGGCCCCCGTATGAGTGGCGAGAACACGAAGTACTCCGTGGAAGTTCCCTCCGCCACCGACTTCAAGAGCGGCGTGAACACCGTTTACCTCCGCAACAAGGCCGTGAACGACGCCAAGGAATTCCTGAAGACCGGCGTGACGACCAACAACTCCATCTCCCTCTCCGGCGGTACGGAGAAGGTTAAGACCTACTTCTCTTACGCCAATGCCCACAGCAACGGCATGATAGAGAACAACAAGTACAACCGTAACACCCTGGGCCTGCACCAGAACTACACCTTCTGGAAGCGCCTGAACATCGACGTTAACGCCAACTACGTGACCACCCGCACCAAGCACCGCGTGGGCGGCGGCACCGTGGGCAACCCCCTCTACGACGTTTACACGATGGGCCGTAACGTGGACCTCGACTACTATCGCAACGCCTACACCACGAAAGGTGAATGGTGGACCGCCCAGCAGAAATACTACGTCCTTGAAGGCGGCGGCTACGTAGAGCATATGGGCCAGGGCCTCCTGAAGGGCCAGATGCAGAACTGGGCCTACCAGCAGCCTATGAAGAACAACCCCTACTGGCTGGCCAACATGAACGGCGGCGAGCAGAAGGAAGACCGTTTCTACGGCAACCTGCAGGCCAAGATTGACATCTGGGACGGCCTCGCCTTCCAGGCACGCGTCAGCATCGACCACGACAAGCACAACAGCGAGAGCCGCAAGACGGCCACCACGTGGGATCCTGCCGATATGAACGAATACGGCCGCTACTGGTTGAGCGACAGCCGCACGAATGAGGTTTATACCGACTACCTCCTTTCTTATAACAAAGTGTTCAAGGAAGACTGGAGCGTAAGCGCCACCGCCGGTTGGGTGGGCCACACCATCAAGGGCACGACCTACAGCACCGACGCCACAGCTACCATCGACCGCACCGGTGCCATCGTGAAAGACGAGACGCTGGGCGTGACGACGATGTCGCCTATCAGCACTGACTTCAACATCTTCGACCCCCAGGCCGGCGGTCCCCGCATCACCAGCAAGAGCAAGAGCTCTAACTGGGACAAGGCTGCCCTCTTCACCGCACAGCTCGGCTGGAAGGACATGATCTACATTGATGGTTCTTACCGTCGTGACTGGTATCGCGCCTTCCGTCAGCCCCAGTTCATCGCACAGGGCGCTCCCGACAACTACGGCTACTTCGGCGTGGGCGGCACGGCCGTCCTCAGCGAACTCTTCAAGCTTGCCGAACCCGTGAGCTACTTGAAGTACCGCGTCAGCTACTCCGAAGTGGGTAACTCCATCCCCAACGTGCTCTTCACCAAGGTGGGCTACAACGTCATCACCGGTGCAGCCAACACCAACTCCTTCAACTCCTTCTATCCCCGCCCCGAGAAGAACAAGTCCTTCGAGACGGGCTTCGAGAGCCAGTTCTTCCACAACACGCTGAACTTCGACGTGACCTACTACAACGCAGCCCTCTGTAACTCCTACCTCACCGTACGACAGGGCGGCCGTGCACAGGTGGTAAACACCGGTAAGGTGCGCAACCAGGGTATTGAAATCACCGCCGGCTACGACTGGATGATTGGCGGCGGCTGGCGCTGGAAGACCAGCATCAACTTCAGCTTCAACGCCAACAAGGTGGTGAAGACCTACACCGACAAGACCGGCCGCGCCAAGGAAATGGATACCTCCGTGGCCAACGGCGTTCACGTGCGCTACATCGAAGGCGGTAAGTACGGCGATATGTACGTCAACGACTACGACCGCTGGATGGGCGACGTTTACCAGTACATCGTGGAAGGAGTTGACGCGGAAGGTGAGCCCACCTACACTCCCGTGCTCACCAACAACCCCAACGACCCCGCTGCCGGCAGTGCCCCCATCAGCCTCCTGCACAAGGACGGTGACGTTGTCGTAAACAACGGCGTGCCCTCCTTCAACGGCAACTTCAAGTATGTCAACGAGACCGGTCAGGTGCTCACCAAGCTCGGCAGCAGCTACGGCCGCTACCTCGGCAACATGAACAGCGCCTATCAGCTCTCTTGGAGCAACACCTTCGCCTATAAGAACTTTACCCTCTACTTCCTCATCAACGGCCGTATCGGCGGTAAGGTTATCAGCCTCACTGAAAGCTATCTTGACCGCCTCGGCGTAAGCCAGCGCACCGCTGATGCCCGTATGCAGGCCGAAGCCAATGGAATTCAGTATGCTATGCTCGACGCCGAAGGTAACAAGACCGGCGAAATGGTGCCTGGCATGTATGTGAACGAAGGCCGCGACCTCGTTCCCGTACAGGGCTGGTATGAGACCCTCGGTGGCGGTGCCAATGCAGCAGACTATGTTTACAGCGCTACCAACTTCCGCCTGCGTGAATTGAGCTTCGGCTACACCTGGCGCGACCTCTTCGGCGACGGCAAGAACCTCTCCCTCTCCGCCATCGGCCGCAACCTCTTCTTCATCTATAAGAAGGCCCCCGTTGACCCCGACGTGAGCCTGTCCTCCGGCAACGGCCTCGGCGGCTTTGAAATGTTCAACCTGCCCTCCAGCCGTTCCTTCGGCATAAACCTTAAGCTCAACTTCTAAAAACCAGCAGTCATGAAAAAGACAATATTCTATATGGCGCTTGCTTGCGCCGCAAGTTTCAGCCTTCAGTCCTGCCTTGACTTTGACGAGCCTGGCGACGAACTGGGTGCCAATGAGGTCATCACGGACGGCGACGTATTCCAGAACCGTGCCGACAGCCTCAACTATAGAAGAGAAATCAGTGGCGAGACAGCCCAGAAAGCCTACACCCAACTGGAGACCGCCCTGCAGCAGTGCAAGACCGGTATCTACGGTATGCGCGGCGGTAAGGACGGCGGTGTGCCCGAGGCTCACTCCTATCAGTACCAGTACAGTCTGGAGACCGATGCCTACGCAGGCTATCTCGTGGTGAGCCATAAGGACTTCCCCTATGCCAACGCCACACAGCTTTCCACCTACAACTACTGTGAGCAGTTCAATGGTGGTCCGCTCGGCGGCTACGGCATAGCCAAGAACGCCTTCGCTCCCTTCATCAACAACCCCAAGTCTGAGGATATCCCCGAGATTAAGGCCATCTATCTCCTTTATTACAGCCTTATGGCCCAGGAGTGTGCCGACCTTTCCGGCCCCTTCACCTATACCGAGGATAAGAACAACTCCGAGGATCCTACCGTTTACGAGCCCGTGCGTGACATCTATTATGATATAGAGGCAACGCTCGACACCTGTATCAACTGCTTCCGTTACTATGAGAACCGCCCCGAAGAGTACAAGGCCGTCATCGACCAGATACTCATGAGCAATGAGGCTGACGGCTTGGGTATGTATTTCTACGGTACGACCGGCTTGGAGAACTACATCCGTCTGGCCAACTCCCTCAAGCTGCGCCTCGCCATGCACATGGTGAAGGTGGAGCCTGAGACCGCCAAGAAATGGGCCGAAGAGGCCGTGGCCGGTGGTGTAGTGGAGAAAGTGGAGCAGCAGCAGGGTATCTTCCCCACCGTTATCGGCTTCACCCATCCTCTCGTAGAAATCGCCAACACTTGGAATGATACGCGTCTCTGTGCTTCCTTCGAGTCTATGCTGATGAGTCTTGACCACCCCTACACCAAGTACCTCTTTAAGAAGAACGGCAACCCCATCCCCGATCCTACGACTGGCGTGACCATTCCCGCCGACAGTATGATTGTAGGTATGCGAGCCGGTGTACGTGTCGGTACGGGTCAGGCCTACTCCGGTAACACCCAGTTGGCTTACTCCTCTATGAGCACCGACGTCATCAGCAGCTCTCCCCTCTATTTCATCAGCCTGGCCGAGGTTAACTTCCTCCGTGCCGAGGGTGCCATCCGTGGCTGGAACATGGGCGGCGACGCCAAGACCTTCTATGAGGAAGGCATCCGCTATTCCTATATCGAGGACCCCTACTACGCACAGGAAGGCTACTACTCTCCCGAGAACACCCTGGCCTACTACCTTGAAGACTATATGAACGTAGAGGCCGCCAAACCTTACGTGCAGCACGATCCTCTCGGCCAGGGTGCCGACTGGGAAAGCCTCACCAAGATTGGCGTGAAGTGGAACGACGGTGACTCTCAGGAAACCAAACTTGAGAAGATTATCACCCAGAAGTACATCGCCCTCTTCCCCAACTCGCAGGAAGCCTGGACAGAACTCCGCCGTACGGGTTATCCCAAGATATTCCCCGTGCTCAATACGGCAGACGGCGACGGCTCCATCCGTCAGGGCGACCTCATCCGCCGTATCCCCTGGGCCAGCACCGACCCCCAGCAGCAGCAGTACATCAAGGAGACCGGCCTGCCCGCTCTCGGCGGTGACGACTTCCAGGCTACGCGCCTCTGGTGGGATGTTGACGCCCCCAACTTCTAAACACTCATAACCGCAGTCGGCAGGGAGGACGAACTCCTCCACTGCCCCTGCGGCTCCTTCCTTTTTACGTTACCTTAATCACTACACATTATTATATATATAATACAACATGAAGAAACTATTACTTCTTGTGAGCCTCTTCTGCATGACGATGGCTCCCGCTCTGGCCTTTTCTCCCACGGCCTCCACGGACGTGTATGACCTGAGCATGTTCAACGAGAAGATGCTGGACATCTTCTATGACGCCCTCCAGAAGGGCCGCGCCTATCCCACCGATGCCGAGTTTGAGGCAGCCGGTGTGAACCTCATGGACATTGCCTTCGTGCGTTCCCATGTCCGTCCTCATGCTATCCTGCTCGACCACAGCAAGGATATCAACCAGAACGTTACGGCTGGCCGTAAACTTTGGATGAACGTGCCTATCGGTATCGGTAAGTTCAACGGTGGCTATCCCAACAACAACTTTGGCGATGACACCTTCACCGGTTGGAACTACACCGCCGTCTTCGGTTCATGGAACCACGGCCTCTTCCACGCTCCCGGCGTTGTGACCGACGCTGGCCACAAGCATGGCACTGACGTTTATTCCGGTATTAAGTTCTTCGACACCACCGGTAACCCCGGCGGCGTGGGTGCTGGCGACTGGATGAACGTGCTCAAGACCAAGGACGCTAACGGCTATGCCGGTTATAAGTATGTTGAGCCCCTCATCAACTGCCTCATGTACTTCGGTCAGGACGGTATCAACTACAACTGGGAAGACTCCGGCTTTACCGACAGCAACATCGTAGGCTTCCACCAGGCTTGCTACAAACTCGCCAAGGAAAAAGGCTTCGACAACTTCCACATCGGTATCTATACCTCCTACTCTCAGCTGACGGCTGGCAACTGCGCAGGCCTCTTCGGTTCCAACGGCGTGAAGACCGCTGATGCTTTCCTCAACTATTCTGCCAGCGACTTCGCTTCCGGCACCTCCATTATGCAGTCGGTAAGAACGGCCGAGCAGCAGATGGGCACCGCCGACGGTGTCTATCAGGGTGCCTGGATAGTTTCCCTCGCCCGCTCTTGGAGCAACCTCGTGGCCAATAACGATGCCAAGAAGATTGGTATCGTCCTCTGGGGCGAACACGCCGAGAGCCGCCTCCATAGTTACTGCACCGGCAACGATGCTATCTCCTATCACGAGAACTATCAGAAACTTCAGGACCGCGTATTCAGCGGTGGCAACCGTAACCCCGCCAATCGTCCTGCAGCCAACAACCGCACATCCTACGACGACCTGACTCCTTTCCAGGGCCTCGCCGAATACATTCCCGAGCGCACCGCCATCGACCAGAACCTCCCCTTCACCACCTTCTTCAATACCGGTGCAGGCGAGCGTTACAACTACAAGGGTAAGAAAACTGCCGGCTCCTGGTACAACCTCGGCACGCAGGACATCGTTCCTACCTACCGCTGGCTCGTTTACCAGAAGGGCACCACTACGCCTCTCACCACCGGCGTTCCTGAACTGACCGGCGCTGACGCCTACATCGGCGGCAACTGCCTCCGTCTGCTCGGCACCGAGGCCCAGGACATCGTCCTCTATCGTGCAAAACTCACCGTCAGCGGTGCCAACCCCAAGGCCACCATCGCTCTGAAGAGCATCACCGGCCCCACCAAGGGTACCGTTTCCGTCATCGTCAAGAAGCAGGGTAGCAACACCTGGGAAGAAACCGCTTTCGCCAATGTGAAGGGTAACACCTGGGAAGAGCAGACCCTCGCTCTCCAGGGCATCGCCCAGGGCGACGTCATTGAATACGTAGGCCTCCGCACCAGCGGTGACGTGAACGGCCTGTGCGTCGGCGAACTCTCCCTCAACGACGACAGCAAGGTTGAGCCCGCAGCCATTAAGGACCTCGTAGTTGACGTGAAGGAAGAATCCAAGGTGAGCATGTCCTTCAAGCTCCGCTGGGCCGTTGACGCCGAGGCCAAGACGCGCGCCGCCAACGCTCTTCTCTACAACGACGAAGCCAATATCGACCACTTTGAAATCCTCTACAAGAACGGTGAGGATGGCCGCGTAAGCGAAGTAGGCCGCACCTCCTCTTGGAGCACTTATCTCGGCAACAAGCCTATGGCAGAGGGTGAAAACCCATACATCGGCGTACGTGCCGTCAGCGTGGACGGTAAGACCTACAGCAATGTTCTCTGGGTTAATGTTCCCCGCAGCGAAGATGTCCCCGAGACAAGCCCCACTGCCGGTCAGTATCCCTCCATCACTATCAATCCCAGCTCCGACGGACTTGAGAAGGCTTACGCTTCCCGTTGGCTCAAGAAGGTCGTAGCCGGTGTGGGCAAGCTCGACATCAGCGACGTGGGTACCCCCGCTATGAACGAACTGCACTCCGCTACCGCTTGCCCTGAGGATAAGAGCAACTATGTTCTCGCCGAGAACGCCCTCAAGTGCAAGCAGGGTGACGACGTTACCTTCATCTGGACAGAAGGTGGATCCACCGATGGCTTGAAGTACTGCACCGCCCGCGGCTATGCCGACTGGGACCGCGACTGCAACTTCAACGCCGGCAACGACGAACTCGTTTGGAAGTTCGGTGAGGACAAGTGCGAAGCCAATATCCTCAACGAAGCCTATTCTTCCCCCTACACCCTCACCTTCCACATCCCCGAGGATGCTGCCGTAGGTGAAACCCGCCTCCGCCTCGTCTATTCCGACGCTTGGTTCCCCCATCCCGGTCCTACCGGCATCACCAACAAGGGCTTTGCCATCGACTTCCCCCTCGAAATCTCCGGCACCAATCCTTCCCGCCAGCCCGCCGTGGATATCCACGACCAGGGTGTAGCCGACCAGCCTATTGGCTTCGGTGGCGAAGTTGACGCCATCCAGACCGTTCAGAAGGCCGGCGCCAGCAAGGCCGTGGCTGAAGAAGGCCTCATCCGCTTCGAGAACACCGACAAGGCTTGGGTTATCAGCGCCGAAGGCAAACTTATGAAGTTCGCCAAGGACGGTGTAGAAACCATCAGTACACAAGGCTATGCGCCGGGTACCTACTTCATCCGCATGCAATGCGGTCCTGTAGTACGTACCCAGAAGGTAGTCATCAGATAATTCCCCTCCCATATTAGAAAGCCTAGGTGTCTGTCCGCAGGCATCTAGGCTTTCTAGATTTTCCACAAAACAATCCCTTTATGAAAAAATCACTTATTCTTTCTTGCGTCGTAATAACTTTGGGTGCGCAAGCCCAGAGTTTCCAGGAAGGCTACATAAATTGGGGCGCCGGCAGTCAGGAGTTCGCCACGATGGTGAACAACTGGAAGCCCGGCCAGCAGATAACCGAGGACGACAACTTCTTCATCTCCCGCGTCAAGCCCCGCCAGACCTTCCGCAATGCCGCCACGCAGGTGCGCCCCTCCCTCACCGAGGACAACGACAAGCGCCTCATCTGCTGGCTGCCCATCAATAATCCTCTCAACAGCGCGCTCCCCGACGGCGTGTATGACTCCGAGGTGTTCACAATGTGGAACTACGTTTCCCACTGGGGCAGTTGGCGCAGCGCCATCGGCCGCATTCCCGGCGGCTTTATGGATGTTGCCCATAAGAACGGCGTGGCTGTCAGCGGCGTGGCTTCCATTCCCAACGCCTCCATCAACACTCAGACAGAATGGCGCAATGCCCTCACCGCCTACGGCAACCTCGACGCCACGAAGACGGCCCAGTACTTCCGCTACGTGGGCATCAACGGTATGGGCTACAATTCCGAGTTCTCGGGCGGTCAGACCATCTGCCCCAAGCTCCGCACCTTCCACGCCAACCTTGTGAAGGCCGCCCGCGAGAAAGACCCTCTCTTTGAGAATATCTGGTACGACGGTACCAACGACAACGGCATCATCACCTTCGACCAGGGACTCGGCTCCCACAACGACGACACCTTCGGCGACAAGGACAACGTGCGCACCTCCCTCTTCCTCAACTACAACTGGAACCGCGCCACGCTCCTCTCCTCTTCCGCCGACTATGCCAAGAAGATAGGCCGCTCGCCCCTTGACCTCTATGCCGGCGTCAATATGCAGGGCAGCGAACCCAACAGCAACAACTGGCCCCTCATCAAGGACTATCCCATCAGCATTGGCCTTTGGGGCGCCCACGATTACAATATGTTCTGGGAGAGCCGCGGCGAGAAAGGCTCTGCGCCCGATATCAAGCAGCGTAGCTACCTTCTCCGCACCGAACGCTGGTTCACCGGCGGCACCCGCAACCCTGCCAACTGCCCTTCCATCACGGAGTCCAACAAGTGCATCGTGGACAACTTCACCTTCCACGGCATGTCCACCTTCATGACGGCCCACAGCACCCTCAAGTGGAATCTTGCCGAAGAGCCCTTCATCACTTACTTCAACATTGGCAATGGCACCTTCTTCAACTACCAGGGCCAGCGCCAGCACTCCCGCGAATGGTACAACATCGCCGCGCAGGATTACCTTCCCACCTGGCACTTCTGGTTCGCCTCCCGTCTGCTTGGCGGCAATGCCTCCGACGTGCCCGCTTCCGGCCTTGATGCCGAGTTTACTTGGGACGATGCCTGGCTCGGTGGCTCCACTCTCCGCATCTCCGGCACCACGGCCGATGAATATCTGCATCTCTTCAAGACCGAATACACCCTTGCTCAGGGCGATGTCATCACCTTCCGCTACAAACTGCGTCAAGGCTCCGGCAACATGAATCTCGTACTCACCGCCAAGGGCGCCGAGAAGCAGGCCGTCAGCGAGAATGCCTTCCAGCTCCTCTCCGCCTCTCAAGAGGCCGACGAGGACGTGTGGGAGGTGCGCCAGTTCGTCGTGGATGCCTCCCTCGCAGGTAAGGACCTCGCTCTCGTAACCCTCCACTTCCAGAACGCCAAGGACCTCGACCTCTTGCTCGGCGAGTTCAGCATCGTACGCGGCACTGCCGCCACGCCCGCTCAACCCCAGCTCGCCGTGGCCAAGACCCTCAACTACTCCCGCCAGGGCCTCGACGCCAAAATCATCTGGAACATGCCCAACAGCGCTCCCGCCGGCGAGCCTTGCTACAACACTGACGTCAACACCGCCTTCTTCAAGGTCTATGCCCAGCAGGAAGGCCACGACCCCGTCCTTATGGGCGTCACCACAACGTGGGCACACCTTATATATAATGTCCCCGTTGACGTTACGGCTCCCCAGATGCGCGTCCGCTATGGCGTAAGCGCCGTCTCCCTCGACCATAAGGTTGAGAGCCCCGTGGCCTGGAGCGACTACCAGACCGTAGAGAATTACGTTTATTCCGACGACATCGCCATTTCCAAGACCACCATCAAGCCCGGCGAGGACTTCTCCATCGCCTATGTTGACCCGCGCCACGAGAGCGGCACGTGGACCATCAAGGACCAGAGCGGCAAGACCGTATTCTCCGGTGAAGGCACCTCCATCAACATCTCCGAAGGCTTCTCCGAGGTAGGTTCTTACGATCTCACCCTCAACGGCTACGTCGATAACAACGGCAAGCGCACGCAGCAGTCCCGCACGTTCGGCGCCTTCGTCCAGATTACCGGCGAAGCCGTAGGCGCACTCCCCCGCATCCTCTCCCTCACCGCCAATGGTAAGGAGGCCGACATCACCGTCGATGCCGGCGACGAGGTGTCCCTCGCTTACACTGGCCGCAAGGCCGACGGTGCAGGCTCGCAGGGCATCGACCTCAAGGAAGAACGCTTCGGTGCCAAGTGTGCCGACCTCGGTATCACCGGCGCCAAGAGCTTCTCCGTGGCCTTCTGGCTAAAGATTAACAAACTCGCCGAAGGCAGCACCCAGCTCCTCTCCATCGCCAATAAACTCGACTCCTGGCCCAAGACCGACTGGGGCTGGATTTGGTGTAACATTGAGCAGGACGGCTCAATGGGCAACTATACCTTCCGCGGCACCGATGCCACCAGCAATAACGAGCTCCGTTACCGTTTCGACCAGACCAAGCTGCCCATAGGCAACTGGGTACACGTAGGATTCGCCTTTGAGTACAGCGGTACCAAGTTCCGCTCACGCCTCTTCGTCAATGGCGTAGAGCAGAAACTCACCGCCTGGAACCGCACCGCCGATGGCGACGTTCAGACTCCCGGCCAGTATAAGACCACCGACCCCGGCTTCCAGTCCAACGTCTATAACATCACCAACGGTCAGGTTCTCGCCGTCGGTGGCTCCGCCCACGGCCGCAGCGGTATCGATGGCACCATCGACAACCTCATCGTATGGGACGGCGCCGTGGATGCCGCCACGATGAAGGCCGCCATGAGCGACATCAACGCCGCCAGCCTCGCCTCCAACGTCATCTCCTTCTGGAACTTTGAGGACAAGGCCTCCTCGGCCAACACCTTCGTTGCCGCCGGCACCAAGAAGGTTGCCGCCGGTACCCACTCCTATGCCGCTACGGGCGGTGAAGGTCAGGGTAAGTTCAGTTGGATTCCCTCCGAGTACACCAGCGGCTGTCCCTTCGTCAGCGGCACGGCCTATCCCGTCATTACCGAGCCCGTTTGGACGGCGAAGAAGGCCACCCTTACCCCTGCCGCCGGCACCGACCGGCAGGGCACTGCCACCGCTTCTTGGCGTAAGGGCGGCGACTATCAGGTTACCCTCACTCTCCAGAACTCCCTCGGCTCCGACACCCGCACCTTCAGCGTCATCACCGTCAACGGCGGTACGGAAGAAGGCATCTCGTCGCTTGCCGCCGGCAACGGTCAGCAGGCCGCTACCGCCTACGCCGTCGATGGCGAGGCTATCCTGCAGTTTGCCCAGGCCGGCCACTACAATGTTGAGGTCTTCAACGCCCAGGGCCAGTGTGTAGCCCAGCGTGCAGCCCTCATCAGCGGCCGTGAGACCATGCACATCGCCCTCGGTCAGTCCGGCACCTATGTCGTGCGCCTTACCAAGGACGGCCAGCCCCTCCGTGGCCTGAAACTTCTCAATAAGTAACCCCCCAGAGTTATCTCTCTATACGGTGAGCCCCCGCAGCGGAAAGTCTGCGGGGGCTTGTTATATTTGGAGCTATTAGTGTCCGCTAATAAGTTTAGCCTGTACCCCGAAGGGGTTACACAACCCAGCCAGGGGCAGCGCCCCTGGTCGCAAGTGCGACCACCGTGCACGCCCCAGCGGGGCATAACAGCAAGACCCTGTTGTTGTGCCCCGCTGGGGCGGATATGGAACTCCGCCAACCACCAGGGGCGCTGCCCCTGGCTGGGTTGTTTAACCCCTTCGGGGTATGCGTAAGCCTCCTCGCATAGAAACCTTCCAAATCTCCAGCATTTATAAGGAATACGCAAGATTACGTTCTTTTTTACCGAACAGCAATAATACGGCGCATCAGGCGTTTACCTCGTATCTGCTTACATCAGGCTGATGGCGGGGAACCTCGCTAAAATGGCGGGAATAGGGGCAAAAATGCTTAAAAAATGCTAAATATGCTGTAAAGCATAGACTTTTGTTTGGAGGGAAAGGGGGAAATACGTACTTTTGTGGCGAGAAAAATGAAGAAGTTATGTTAGGATTCTTGGAAATAGTTGGATTTGCCTTATCGGGATTGTTTATTACATGCTGTACTATAGCGTGCATCTCGTATCTAATCAATTACGAGGAAATCAACGATATGAAACGAGTCGAGAAGAAAAAGAAGGATGATGAAAGGAATAAAGAAGCCAGGGAGCGTTACGAGAAAAACAAATATCTGTACGAATCTGGACTTTACGACTTCCCGCCCGAGCCCAAGAAAGAAGAAGATTTAAGATATCTCGGGGCTTGCGGATATATAGCCGTACACGGCTGTTAAATGTCATTT
>JAKSLT010000029.1 GCA_024401055.1 Bacteroidaceae bacterium
AGTTGGCCGCACGGAGCCATTTAACCTTGTCGCTAGCAAGGCTCTCGCTGAAGTATAGGTCGCTCACGCTGCACTCGGTGAAGCCGTACTTACTGCTATATCCGCTGTTTTCCGCCAAGGTGGACTGGTCAAATTTAGAACCGTCATTTTTTACAAGCATGTATTTGCCTTGATCAACGGAGTAGAGTGTGACGTATCCTTTCGAGGAATCGACTATTTTCAACTTGAAGTTATAGGCACCGTTGCTCACTTCTTTAAAGCCGAGCCATTTGCCCGTGGCCACGTTGCGGAAGTTATAATAAGCGCCGTTCTTGACGCAAGTCCACATATAGGCGGGCTCCTCATAGCAGGTCGTTGAGAGGCCAAGGCCCGTGCCGCTGGGGTGGAGGTAGGTCTTTACGTCGTTATTGTTGGCATTGTAGATGTAGTAAGTCTTGCCGTCCTGGACGGGGAAGTCACCTGAAACAAACGCATTCTCCACCTTGCCGTTCGTATCGATATTCTGCTCGCTGCCGCAATTGGCGGTGGAGATATAGCGAACGATATAGCTGCCGCCCTCAGGGATGAAGACGGAGTAGCCGTTGTTTGCAGAGGGATTACCGGCCTTGCCTACATGGAAGTCAGCACCGATCTGCACGCCAGTGCTGCTGAACACCTGTAAACCGGCGATGTCAAGACGGTTTTGGCCACCCGTATAGTTAAAGGTGGCCGACAGTTCGCCGGATTCAGCGAAGGTGTAGTATTTTTCTATGACTTTAAGGTTCGTAGCATTGTAGGTAGAGCCGAGAGCAGAAAGTTCGGCAGGGACGATCCCGCTCCAATTGCTCCAAGTGTTACCATTCAGGGGACCGTAGGTAAATTCACCGTCGGCATAGGTTTCGTAGTTGTGGGAAACGGCCGTCGGAGCTGCTCCCACGAGGCTGGCAATGTTGGAATTGTTAAGATAGCCGTCGGACGTGATGACCGTAAGGTTGGCAATATCAGAACTGAACACCTCGCGGGCGCTGCCCTGATTGCCGGAACCGATGGCGAACTTTGAAGCCGCGTTCATCGTGGACATGGTCTTGTCGGTCTTGGTGGAATAGTTGCCATTGGTCGTACCGTAGTAATACCTGTAGGAATTCGTGCTGGAAGCCTTACCGTACACAGAGAATGCCACGAGGTTCCAGGCATCTTCCTGCAAAGTGAAGTTAACAGGGGTAAAGTCGAGCTTGCCCTTCGTGGTAGTCTTGAAGGATGTATTCGTGCCCGACGTGGAAAGCAGGAACTTCACGCCGTCGTTCTGGTCGCCATAACCGAAGATACATCCGTTAGGTCTGCCATAGACCCATGCGGCCACCGTGACGACCTTACTTCCTGCAAAGGCAGCGTCCACAGCGTCGTTGGTGATTCCGCCAATATAAGTGCCGGAATTGCCGCCGTTACCGGTGAAAGAGTAAACGGCACCGCCGGTCACCGACGTCGTAAAGAACGAGGAGACCGTAGCCGTTTTCGTAGAGGCTGCGCCAACGAGCTGCTGCATCGTGGCTACAACCGTCTGCGCCCACGCTCCCGTTACCACCAGGCAACATAGAGCGAGAAGAGTGAGTAGTTTTTTCATTGTGTTTAATGAAGGTTGGTAAATAAAGTTATTTGTTTTATGGATTTTATTTTTTGCAGTGCGCTTTCAGCGTTCATTGCGCGCGCTTTACGCGCGAGAGCGACACGCAGGCATGCGCGCACAAACTTTTGGGCGCAAAGTTACACATTATATATAATATACGCGCGCGAAAGCGTCATTTTTTTTGCGTTATTTTTCTAAAAGCCACCGACTTTGCCACATAGAATGCGCAAAAGCAATCTCCTCTGCACATTTCAATGCCCCCGCGGACGGCGGGGCATTTTCAAGGAGAGCCGACGCGGTATGTTTTCAACTGTTGAAACGAAACTGGGGGGGGGGAAGATATTTATGCGAGGGGGCTGACGTATGCTCCGAAGGGGGGTACGCAACCCAGACAGGGGCAACGCCCCTGGTGGTTGGAGAGGCTCCATCTCCGCCCCATCGGGGCATAACATCCACAGGAACTTGCTATTGTGCCCCGCTGGGGCGTGCATGTTTGTTGCACTTATGAACAGGGGCGCTGCCCCTGTCTGGGTTGTTAAGCCCCTTCGGGGTATCGCCAAAAGAATTTTATCGAACAGCAACATAAGAAAAGGTATCACTCCTTATTTCGGAAGGGCCAAATTTCCTTAATTTCCGCGGCCGCAGTGTTCAATTGCAATAAGAAAAAGGAAAGAAAACGCAAGTAATGGGATTTTTTGTTTGGCAGATTGGGTATTTATTGCTAAATTTGCTGCGAATTGTAGAAACACTTCAACATGAAAATCTTGAATTGGGCCCGCACGGGCTTCAACAAGCTGTCACGATGGTACTTCACCAAAGAGGCTCTGCCTTACTGGTGTGTACTGCTCATCGACTGCTTCATCGTGGTGGCCAGCCTCCTGCTGGCGTATGCCATCAGCTACGGCGCAGACACGGCGTTTCACCATCTTTACGGTCTGACACAGGCGCTGCTGGCGTATTTGATTTGCTACCTGATAGCCTTCCGCGTGTTCCACACCTACGTGGGGGTGGTGAGGTACTCGTCATTCACAGATCTCTACCATATCACGGCAGCGATGGTGCTGGGCAGCACGCTGGTGTTGTGTGTGCGCATGTTTATGCACACGGACATGTATCTGGATGTTATCGGTAGGCGCGCCCTGCTGGTGGGAACGCTGATAGCCATCATCACGATGTGGTTCGTGAGGATGATAGTGAAGGTGGCCTATGACACGTGCTTCGTGAAGGAAGAGGCCACCCACGTGATGATATACGGCACGAAGCAGGGCGGCGTGAGCCTCGCCAAGAGCATAAGGAACCAACACCCCTCGCCCTACGTGGTGGAGGGCTTCATCACCCGCAACGACAAACTGGTGGGCCACACGCTGGTAAGCGTGCCGGTATTCAGCGCGGAAGGCGAAGATTTGTGGCGCTTTATTGAGAAACGGGGCGTGAAAGCACTGCTCGTCAGCCCGCTGGTACAAGACCACTTCCTGAACAAGCAGCAGGGCATGATAGACCGCCTCGTGAAGACGGGCATACATATCATGATGATGCCGCCGGAACAGGAATGGGACGGCAAGAGCGACCTCTCCCACACGCTGCTGCGCGAGGTGAGCGTAGAAGACCTTATGCCGCGCGAGAAGATAGAGGTAGACCTCGACGCCATAGGCGAGATGATGAAGGATAAGCGTATCCTCATCACGGGTGCTGCCGGCAGCATAGGCTCGGAGATTGTGCGCCAGGTGGCGAAGTTCGCGCCGGAAGAGATGATTCTCATCGACCAGGCGGAGACGCCGATGCACGACATGCGCCTGCTGATGAACAACCAGTATGCCTACATCAAGGCGGAGACCATCGTGGGGAGCATCACCAACGCCACGCAGATGGAGGACATCTTCAAGCACCACCGCCCCGACTACGTGTTCCACGCCGCAGCCTACAAGCACGTGCCGATGATGGAGGACAACCCCGCCATGGCCATTCAAAACAACGTTTACGGCACACGCGTCATCGCCGACCTCGCGGTGAAGTACGGCACGAAGAAGTTCGTGATGATTTCCACGGATAAGGCCGTGAACCCGACGAACGTGATGGGCTGCTCGAAGCGTATCTGCGAGATTTACTGCCAGAGCTTGAACAAGGAAATCGAAGAAGGCAAGGTGACGATGGACGGCGGCGAGAAGGCCGTGACGCAGTTTGTTACCACGCGCTTCGGCAATGTGCTGGGCAGCAACGGTTCGGTAATACCTATCTTTAAGAATCAGATAATGAAGGGCGGGCCCGTGACGGTGACACACCCCGATATCATCCGCTTCTTCATGCTTATCCCCGAAGCCTGCCGCCTCGTGCTGGAAGCCGGCACGATGGGACACGGCGGAGAAATCTTCGTGTTCGACATGGGCGAGCCCGTGCGCATCGCCGACCTGGCCCAGCGTATGATAGACATGATGGGCGCGAAGGACGTGAAGATTCAGTTTACCGGCTTGCGCGACGGCGAGAAGCTGTATGAGGAGGTGCTCAGCGACGACGAACAGACGAAGCCCACGCAACACCCGAAGATTAAGGTGGCCACGGTGAGGGAATACCCCTACGCCGAGGCCCTGCAAAACGAAAAGGAACTCCATGAGCTCAGTTTCGGCTACGACGATATGGCCATCGTAAAGAAGATGAAGGAAATCGTGCCCGAATACAAGAGCAAGCAAAGTAAATACGAGGTGCTGGACAAATAGCAGCCTTTGAACAAAAGCGAAGCCCCCGAGTGAGAACTTGGGGGCTTCGCTTTTTCGGAGTCTGATGCCTGCGGTCTATCGCCCGGCCAGCCGCTCGGCGAGCGCGTTGAGATGGAGGCACTGCAGGCGGGTGATGACGCGCCGGTCATTATGATAGGGCCAGGGGCTGAGCTCTAAGAGGAGGCCCTGGGCGCAGGCATAGAAACTCTCGCCGGAAGGTTTGTAGAGAGGAGGGAAACCATTCTCGCGCAGCAGGATGATGCGATGCCCGCGGTTGAAGGACTCGCGCAGCACCGCCTTCTCCTTCGGCGAGATGGCGGCACTCACCAGCACGCCGCCCCGCTCGCCACACGCCAGCCACTCGGCACGCAACCGCTCATTTTCGACGTCGGTATAGCGGCGATGGACGATGACGGCCATCTTGTCGGGAATGTCAAGGAGAAAGTGATTACCCACGGCCTGACATACCTCGCCCTCCACCGTGAGCTCGCGGAGGATGGTGAAAAGGCCCGGGTGCTGACGTTTGACGAGAAGGCGCCGCGGGTTGTCGATGAGATAGCGCTTCCATGTATCGAGCTGGCCCTCGTGGATGAGGATTTTGTCGTTATAGCCTTCTTCGAAGAGGCCGGGACGCGGTGGGGATGCCATTTGAGAAAGCCGCCAATAGGCCTTGTTGCAGCCCGACTTGAAACCCGCCACAACATGCCCGAGATGTTTGCCGGCGGGGAGGTCGTCGGTGACGCGGAGGATGATATGCAGATGGTCGGGCATGAGACACAGACGCCACACGTCCACCATGGGGTAATACCGATGCACCTTCAGAATTTCCTCCTCAAGGATAGCACGACCGAGAGGCGAAGGCACCACATGCGGAGGCTCGGAGACACCGGGCACCGCGTTGAGGCATCCCTGAAGCGAGCCGAAGAGCGGCTGGCGGTCTCTCACGACGAGGGTGAGCATATAGAAGCCGGCGCGGTGGTAGTCGTGGGAGCGCATGCGGCGCTGCATGGAGGGCTGCGTCGGGGCAACAGCTTTGCCAAGGGAAAGAGCTTCTTCGCGGGTCATTGGGGATAGGGGTTGGGGGTGATTATTGAGGGGGGGGCGCCTACCCCCCCCCTGCGGCAAAGCCGCCGGGCACTCTGAGCTGAGGGACGAGAAGGGAGGAGGCGGCAAGGGGGAAGGCGGCAAGAGGGAAGGCGGCAAGAGGGAAGGCGGCAAGGGGAAGGCGGCAAGGAGGGAAGGCGGCAAGAGGGAAGGCGGCAAGAGGGAAGGCGGCAAGGAGGGGCCCGAGTGCCCGGCGGTTTGGCCGGCGGGCTTTGGGGGGGCGCGAGCGCTACTGCACGAGAACGCGATGGCCTCCGACGAGGTAGATGCCGGGAGCAAGGCCTTCTACGAGCCTCTCGCCGCTCTGCATACTGACACTGGCGACAGGCCGGCCGGCGAGGGTGCAAACCTGTACGAAGACGGGATGGGAGGCACGCACCGTCAGGCAGCCATGACCCGGCACGACGGCAAAGCCCTGCGACTGCGGAACGGAGGGGATGGTCGTGGGGATATAAGTGGTGGGATCATAGCCATAAAACTCATCGAGGGCGGCTACGTGGGTGCGTATCCAAGAGGAAATGTAGGACAACTCGGAGGCGCTGTTGAGATACACATAACTGTTGCTGGACGACTGCCATTGAGTAGCCTCGCGCTTGTCAGCGCCGCTGTCGGAGAAGAGGCTCGTATAGTCGGCGAAGCGCTTGATAAGGCTGTCGGGGTGGAAGGGGCCGTCGTGGCGCAGTTCGCAGTAGCGGTCGGCGAGCTGCTCCGTCCAGTGGTCGTAGTCCTCGCAGATGAGGCGCGAGAAGAGGACGTGGTTATGGCCGTAGGGGGAACAGAGCGTGGAGAATGTGGCTTTTGAGTCGCTGTGTGAACGGTCGCCATTCCAATAGATGCCCCACGTGCCGTCGAAGTCCCAAGGGCCGAGGGAGAGTTTCGTGCTTTGTTGAGCGTCGTAGATAAACCAGAGAATGTTCTTGGCGAAGTTGTCCTGCGCCAGGGCCAGTTCCTGAAGGAGGTGGTAGTCGCGCACGGCGGGGAGGTCGAAGTGCTCTTCTATATGACGGCGGAAGTTGCTGCGGCTGCTTGTGTTGAGGAACTTAATGTGCTCCACCAGCGGCGACCAGTCAATGGGCTCGCCGTCCTCTACGTCGGGGTACTTGATTTCAAAGCCGCCCCATTCATATTTGGCGTTGGAGGGCTCGGGGAGGGATATGCCCGTGTACTTATCGGAGGGCTTACCCATATAGGTATTGTCGTGCCACTCCACAGCCTTGTAGAGGATGCCGTGCTGCGGGGCGTCAAGGGCGAACCCCTCGGGCGGCGTTTCCTCGGCAATCTTGCGGAGCTTGAGTTGCTTGCGGTCCATCTTCTCCGTGAGGCAGTAGAGACCGTTGTAACTGCCGTTGAGTATCATCTCCACGAAGCGGCCGCGGGTGCCGGTGCGGACCTTGGGCTCCTGGTCGGCATAGTAGGGCGCAGCGGCGAAGTCGTTCCAGAGGTCGGTGGAGACACGGTTGCGCATACGGGAGGCATCAACGAACATAGCGTCAAGTATCCAGTTGTTGTCCTTGCGCATACCTTTCAGGAGTTTGCCGTCTATTGAGTTACCGTCAGCATCGGTGAGCTTGATGGCATAGTTCTTCTTGGCGTAGCTGACGGAAGTATTGCCGCGCCAGTGGCCCTTCATGGTATAGAGGGTGTCGGTGATGCCGGCGTCGGCGGAATAGACGCGGAGAGTGCCTTTATGGTTGGAGGTGGCACTGAAGCCGTAGGCGCTCATCTCCACGATGGGGAGGAAGGTGAAGACGATGCCGGAGGAATAGAAGTCGCCATCGGGTGTGCGGAGGGTGACGGTGGTCTTCTTGCCGCCCTTGATATCCGGGAAGGTAACGATGGTGCTGTCCTCGGCGGTGTGGAAGTTGACGGCAAGGAGGCCGGCGGACGCATCGTAGTTGACACGTGCCGAATAGGAGTTCTCACTGCGCAAGCTGTCGGGCAGACAGAACATATACACTTTGTTGCGCTTGTCAAACACGGCGGGCCGTCCGTTGAGGAAGAGGCCGCCGAGATGGTCGTTGAAGGAAAGTGACGCCTTGTCGAAGGTAGTGACGCGCTGACCTTTCTCATCGAATATCGCAAACTGACTGCCCATGCCGGGCGTGGCCTCCTCGGCATAGGTGCCGACGATGTAGGAGGGGTTGCGCATGTGCCAGTGGTGCGAGGGGTCTTTGGCGTTGACGATGGCCCAGCAGTCATCGTAAGATTCAAAATACCAGCGCGAGGAGTCGCCGCACACCTCGTCGGTGAGGTCCACATAGCGCTTCACGTCGCCGCGCAGGCCGTCGAAGGTGACATACTGCTGCGTTTCAGCGTGGCGAATGGTATAGAGGGGGCGGCCGGAAGAAGTAGCACCGTCGGCCGTGATGGTCCACAGGACGTCGTCAAGGTTCTTCGGCTCCGCCACATGGAGGAGGGGCGTAGCGCTGTCATAGCGCACACCGAGTGCCACGCCGCCCCTGGCTATCATACGGTTCTCTATGCGATAGTTCTGGCCGGAGCGGAAGGCCACCTGTGCCGGAAGGGCCGTTGATGCTGTGATGAGAAGCACGAGACAGAGAAGCAGGCGCGGCAAGGCAGCCTTCTGGCTTTTGCCTTGCGTCTGGCGTCCCCAGTCGATGGCGCGCTGCGGACATTTGTGGAAGCACCGCAGACAGCCCGTGCAGGAGGTCTGCCCCCATTGCGGCCGCTCATCCTTCATGGCAATATCACGGAGCGGACACGACCGGGCACAAAGGCCGCAGGCCGTACAAGCTTCAGAAGTGCGGAAGGGTTTGTCCTTCACGAGGAAAGTATTGAAGAGCGGGCGCAGAACGTAGGTCTTGAGCCACGCAGCACCGCCACGCACCACGCGAGTCTCTTCCCGCCGGGCGGTAATATCGGCGGCGATGGTCGGGAGTATCTCCTCGGTGGCGGCCACCTTGCGGGCTGCCAGGGCTTCGTCATCAATGGTGAAGCCGGGGAGACAGACATAAGTGTTGGGCATCTGCACGCTGAAGGCCGCGTTGAGGGAGAGGCCGGCCTTTGCCAACGCCTTGCGCAGGAGGCGGTCGGTGTAGCCCATATCGTCACCGCAGGTCATCACGGTCCACACGTAGGGACACTTCCCCACCCTCTTCTCAAAAAGAGAAGGAAGTCCGTTGCGCAGAAATTCCTCCACGATGCGCGGCAGGCCCCAAGCATAGACAGGGAAAACAAAGCCCACCATTTCACCCTCTGCTATGACGGGCAGACTGGGGGACGTGGCGGGCGTAATGAGCGTCTCTATATTATATAATAAGGAGTCGTTTAGTTGGGCTGCTAACTTCTCAGCCACCCATCGGCTGTTGCCGGTGCCGGAGAAATAGAAAATCATAGGCGAATGGTGAGGCGACCGTTGATGAGGCGGCCTGTGAGGTAGTTGGGCACGGCATACTGATTGTTCGTGATATCCGTCACCCAATAATAACTGTTCACGTTGCTGATGCCGAAGAGATTGAAGCAATCCAAGCCAAGCACGCAATCTTGCACCTTGCGACGCACACCGCCACGTTTGTAGGAGCCGGGCTTGATTATATAGAAGCTGATACCGAAGTCCACGCGCTTATATGCCGGGGCGCGGAACTTCTGGCTGGCGCGGTCTGTGTGTGGCGGACCGAAGGGCAGGCCTCCCGCTACGGCAGCCCGGAGGGTGGCTGTCCAGCGGTCGGTGCCGGGGAAGTAGTCTGTGAAATGAAGGTTGATGCCGTAGCGCTGGTCGGTGGGGCGTGGCAGCCACAGGCCACCCAGTTTCTCCTTCGTGCTCATCAATGAGAAGGTGAGCCAGGAGTCGTTACCCTCCACGAACTCGCCGAAGATTTTGAAATCAATGCCGGCGGCATAGCCCTTACTCATATTGCGGCCGTAATAGACCACGCGGACATTATCCACGCTGTAAGGGATAAGGTTTGAGAGGTGCTTGTAATAGGCTTCGGCCGTGAGTTTGAACGGGCGGTTGGACACGCGGAAGTTGTAGTCAGCGCCCAGCACGAAGTGGATGGAGCGCTGTGACTTGATGTCACGGTTCAGGCGCACGGTGGCGATGCCGGCGTTAAGCGTCGTATCGCGCACTTCCTTGTAGAACGGTGTCTGATAGTAGAATCCCCAGGCGAAGCGTGCCACCCAGCGGTCGTTCTTGGCGGGAAGGAAGCCGAGGCTGACGCGCGGCGAGAGGAGAGTTTCCTTATTCCATTGGTTATGCGTCAGGCGCAGGCCGTAGGTAAGGTTGAAGAGGCCGGCACCGGTGCGGATGCGCCAGGCATCCTGGGCGAAGAGTTCCAGTTTGTTGGCATCCATCTGCTGCTGGGCGCTGAGGGCGTAGATAAGGCGCAGTTGCGAAGGGTCATGCGGCAGGGAATAACCCATAGAGTCGCGCATCTCCCACTCACGGGCGTTCTCCATAATATGCTGCACGGAGAAGTTGAGGCCGGCCTGGATGGTGTGGGCCGTGACTTTCGTGCGGAAACGGAGACCGGCGTTATAGACGTGGGCACGCAGTCTGTTGCGGGCGTGCTCCATATAAGTGCCTACGCCGAGTTGCTCCTGATCCGTGGCCTGCTGCAGCCAGTATTCGCCGGAGATGTCGTAAGCCTCATGCTCCTTGGTGGCATAGGCCGAGAACTGCGCCGCAAGATAGGTGTTGGGGTTGAAATGGTGCGTAATGCTGGCAGCAGAGAAGAAGGTGCGGAAGTAGTCCTTCTCCCATCCGTCAAAATATACCGTAAACGAGCGCGGCTCGTCCAGCGTACCGAAAGTCGTGGTGCGGTCTTTGGGTTTGAAGTCGTAGCGGTTGTCGCTATAGTTGGCCAGGAGGTCGAACGTCCAACGCTGATTGGGGTGCCAGTTGAGGTAGGCCTGGTAGTCGAGGAAGTTGGGATTGTATTCGCCATTGGTGTCCAGCGAACCGAGAAGGTAGCCCGTGGTCTTATAGCGTACCGAAGTCATAAAAGACACCTTCTTATTGCCCAGACCAAGATAGGCCGAGGCGCCCAGCAGCGAGGCACTCAACGTCACTTCCGTCTTTTCGGGCCGACGATACGTAATATCCAGCACCGACGACATCTTATCGCCAAAGCGGGCCTCAAAGCCACCGCTGGAGAAGCCGATGCTCTCCACCATATCGCTATTGATAATGGACAGTCCCTCCTGCTGCCCGCTTCTCACAAGCATTGGGCGATACACCTCAAAACCATTGAGATACACACAGTTCTCGTCAAAAGAACCGCCGCGCACGTTGTATTGCGAGGAGAGTTCAGAGTGTGTGCTCACGCCGGCCTGTGTAGCGATGAGTTCCTCCACGCCGTTGCCCGTAGTGGAGGGCTGCAGATGGCTGTCCACTTTTGTTATCTTCTGTGTCGTACCAGTCTGCACGCCCTGCCCTTTCACCTCGGCCATAGAAAGTTGCTGACCATACACGGGGAGCATCACGTCTATGCGCAAGGAGTCCACTTGGGGATGATCCACCGTGCGTTTGCGCGACTCGTAGCCTATCATGGAGTACTGCAGCGTCACGCTATCGTTGGCACCGATGTAGATGGAATATTGTCCGGAGAGGTTTGTCGTCACGGCGTTGGCAGTACCGAGCACACGTACGGCGGCCAGTTCGATGGGGGCTCCCTGGTCATCCTTCACGATGCCGAATACGCGACAACGCTTCTGCGCCGCCACAGTACCGGCCAGAAGCACAAAGAGTGTAAAAATGGTGATAATTCTTCGCATACGCACCTTATATAACGCGCGAATGTCTAAATTATTGTGTCAATCCCTTGTTCGCGATGGATTAGGTGTATGCTTATTTGCTCGCCGAAGCGTTCGTGAAGGTGTTCGGCCAGATGCTGTGCGCTATATACGGAGCGGTGTTGCCCGCCTGTGCAGCCGAACGAGAACTGCAGATGCGTGAAGTCGCGATCCACGTAACGCTGCACGTGGAAGTCTGCCAAAGCATAGACGTGCGCAAGGAAATTCACGATTTCCCCGTCGTCCTCAAGGAACTTTATCACGGGCGCATCCAGTCCCGTCAGTTGTTTGTACTCCTCGTAGCGTCCCGGATTGTGGGGGGCGCGGCAATCAAACACATAGCCGCCGCCGTTCCCGCTCTCATCAGCCGGAATGCCGCATTTGTAGGAAAAAGAATAGATGGTTATCGTCAACATAATATATAAAGCCCCCTCCCTGCTCCCCCTGGGGGAGTGCCCCTGCCGCGATTGGTATTTCCGCGAAGGGATTAGGACAGGCGTATAATAATTAAAATTGCAACTATCAGTGATTACTCGTAATCGCTCGTAAGCATCTCCGCCGCAGGCGGACACGAGCGTAGCGAGGCACTCCCCTTTGGGGGAGCGGGGAGGGGGCTTTTTATCAGCCCGCACGTACACACGGCCACCAATCCTGCCGTCTCTGTCCTTAATCGGCTCTCTCCGAGGCTTATGCCCTGGAAACCGGCGGCCTCTGCCGCTCTCACTTCCTCGATACTAAAATCTCCTTCCGGCCCTATCAGGACGAGCGTTGGCACGTCGGGACGGCAGACGTCTTTCAGGTGAGGTTTGGGGGCGTCAGTGTCATAGCAGTGCGCAATAAGCTTCTGCCCTTCAAACGGTTGCGCGATGAGGTCGGCAAAGCGCGTCATCCCTACGAGTTCGGGCTTCAGCGCTTTGTGGCTTTGCTTCATAGCGCTCACCAGTATCTTATCTATGCGTTCCGTCTTCACCACTGTGCGCTCGGAGTTGGCGGTCAGGAGGAAGGTAAGGCGGTCAAGGCCTATCTCTGTGGCTTTCTCGGCGAGCCACTCCATACGGTCCATATTCTTTGTCGGGGCGATGGCCAGATGGATGTCGCTCTGCCATGTGCGCGGCCACGTTTCGCGCTCGTCAATGCTCAAGTGGCACGCTTTTTTGCTGCATAGCGTGATAGTGCAGTGGTAGAGCGTGCCGCGGCCGTCGGTACAGAGGAGTTCGTCGCCCTCCTGCATGCGGAGCACCCGCACAGCGTGGGCCGCTTCTTCCTCGGGAAGGCACGATGTCTGCTCTATCTCCGGCGCATAAAATATATGGTATTCTTTCATTGGCTTTATTGTTGTTCGGTAAAAAGTTTAGGCAATCCCCCGAAGGGGTTTAACAACCTAGACAGGGGCACGCCCCTGGTCGTGGTTGAAGTTCTTAAGGCCGCCCCAGCGGGGCGGAACATCTACCGGCTCTTGCTGTTATGCCCCGCTGGGGCGTGCACGGTTGTCGCACTTGCGACCAGGGGCGTTGCCCCTGTCTGGGATGTTACGCCCCTTCGGGGCATACGTAAGCCCTTTATTTAGGACTGCATGTCCTAAGTTAGGCGCATGGCTATCTCTTCTAAATACTTATATCGCTTGGCAGCTCCCTTCTCTATCAGCGTGCGCAGATTTTCCAGGGCGGGCGGGATGCTGTCAAGGAAGTACTGTTTCCGCTCAAACCTGCCGCGCAGCCCATAGGCTCCCAAGACCTGCAAGGTGCGGAAGAACATAAACGTGCGCAGCCGCTCGCAGAACACTTCTTCGTCGGGCGCCCAATCCACAAGTCCCTGCAACTCTTCCAGATAGCAGGCAGCCAATTCTTTGCGCAGCGTTTCGGGATAATGTGCACTGGCCTGCATTAGAAATGATGCTACGTCATAGTACACGGGCCCGCGCTGACCGCCCTGGAAATCTATAAGGCAGGGCTCGCCATCGCGCAGCATGACGTTGCGGGCCTGGAAGTCGCGATAGAGAAAGGTATCGTGTCCCTCGTCCATCGCCGCCAGTTCGGCCGCCATCTGTTGCATATCGTCCTCCAGCCGCTCTTCGTCGAAGGGCACGTCGGACGTGCGCAGGAACATGTATTTGAAGTAATTCAGGTCGAACTTTGCCGCGCGCTGAGAGAAGTGGCGCGGCGTGGTAAGCCGCTTCCAATCCAGCCCTACCGCGCCTTCAACCTGTACGTGAGCTAAAAGGCGTATCGTTTTCTCGAGCAAAGCCTTATCGCTATCTCCGTAACCTTCTGCCCTACCCTTCCCCAAGGCATCGTAGAGGGCTTCCTTTCCGAAGTCTTCCTGTATGTAGCAGCCTGCGTTTTCATCCGTGGCGAGTATCTCCGGTGCGGGCAGTCCGCGACTGCGAAAATGGCGCGCCAGATACACGAAGCACTGGCTCTCATCCGTATCGGGCGTGACGACACCGAGGGTGGTCGTGCCGTCGGCCGCCGTCAGTCTCACATACTGCCGGTTGCTGCCCGCTTTGGCAAGATTTTCTTGCTGCACGGGGCGGGTGCCGAAAGTCTTTTCGTAGAGTTCAAGGAGTTTCATGCTGCAAAAGTACGATTTTATTTCCTTTCGTCCAACTTCGTATTCTTTTAATTTCAAATTTCGCCCTTATTTCTTCATTCTCTCCCTGTCTTGTCCGCTTTTCTTCCACTTTGTGAGGAAACTATTTGGCCGCCTCGCCAGATTTTCATACTTTTGCAACGCTTTCAGGGGCGAAATCCTGAAAGTCACATTAGCATAACCTGCCGTATCCCCAATCGAAATCTGGAAAATTTCTTACTGTAAGAGGATAAGAACAGGCTAACAGCTCATGTAATACACTGCCGTGACCAGCCCCTCCCATGCCCGAACGTGGATAGGGGATGCTGTGGGATGTATATACGTGAGGCTTTAGCGCGTATCGTCATCTTACAAGGTTTTCCAGAGCCCCGATTGGAGACGAGCGCAAAAAAGTCTCACTTTTTCATGTCCTGTTCTTCTCCATCATGGCTCTACTTCCGCCTCACGGTTCTTCTGTCGCTTCTGTCGCTATGCTCCCTCGTCGCCAGTGCCCAACAGGCGCGCATCAACATTGTAGGCGAAGTCGTCCGGCCCGGCACCTATTCCGTCCCGGTGCGTTCCCAAATGAGCGATGTCCTTCGCACGGCGGGCGGGCCCACGCCCTATGGCAGCGTGCGCCATGTCCGCGTCATCCGCAACGGCACCGCGCTCTATGTCCACGACCTTTACGCCGAACGCGCCGACACGCCGCAAACGCGACGGCCGTTCTTCCGCAACGGTGACATCGTGCTCGTCAAGATTGCCGACCTCCACGTCTGCGTCTCGGGGCTTGTGAAGCGCCCGGGGCGGTATGTCCTGACGGAAAACGAGACCCTCGCCGACCTTCTCCGCTACTGCGGCGGCCTCACCGACACAGAAGAGGGCCTTATCATCCAACTCCACCGCAGCGAACACGGCCTCATGACGCTTTCCGACGTCATGGGCACGCCGTTCTCCGATGTCCGCCTGCTCGACGGCGACAGCATCACGCTCCAGCCTATCATGAGCCGGCGCAGAAACGAAATTATTCTTTCGGGAGCCGTAAAACGTCCCGGCCGATACGAATGGGACAGCACCGCCACCCTACTCTCCGCCCTCAACGACGCCGGCGGCCCCACGGAAGAGGCTCGCCCTGACCACATTCTCATACACCGGCGCGGCCGGCACTACGAGCGCGTCATGGAGAGCGTGAACCTCAGCGATGCGGGCGGCAAGGACTTCCCTCTCTGCGCCGAAGACTCCGTCGTCGTGCCGCTTGCCGACGCGGCCGGTGCGAGGCGCACGGTGAAAGTGAGCGGCGGCGTGTTCCGTCCCGGCACGTATGCCTACGAAAGCCGGATGACCGTGGCCGACCTCCTCACTCTGGCCGGCGGACTCCGCCCCGACGCGGCCTGCACGCGCCTCTTGCTCACCCGGCGCCTCTCTCCCGACGCCCCTTCCCACGCCGACACGCTGGCCACCGCGCTGCAAATCCCGCTCAACGACTCCTTGTCGCGCATCACGCTGCATCCCTTCGACGAAGTCTCTGTCCTGACCGCGACGGAGGGTAAAATGCGCGGCAGCATCTGCATTCTGGGTGCCGTCAACTTCGGAGGCCGTCACGCCTGGCACCCTTTCCTCACGGTGGAACAGGCCATAGAGAACGCCGGCGGCCTGTCCGCAGAGGCCTACTTCTCTCCGGCCATAGTGCGGCACGGCCGCATCGTGCCCGCGCCCTCATCGGCCGACGATTTTTTGCTCATGGAGGGCGACACGCTCGTCATTCCCTTCACCCCTGCGTTCGTCAACGTCACGGGCGAGGTGCAGCGCCGGACGGTGCAGGTGCCTTACCGCGAAAATGCTTCCCTGAAATACTATCTATCCCAAGCCGGAGGCACAAACGCCGTAGCCTCAAAATCCCATATCTACGGCGTGACCATCAACAACAGAGCCTTGAAGATACGCCGCCGCACACGCATTCCGCCCGGCACCACCATAGTCGTACCGCGCAAGGGCCCGGCAAGAGACACGAGGCTTTCCATCAAAGACCTCCAAGCCGCCATCATCCACACTCTCCTGATAGCATCGAGAATCATACATTTTTAGTTTCTCATGGCTGAGAGCATCGGCTGTAAGCTAATAAAGCGAACGCAGTGAGCGGTGAGGATTCGCTTGCACCTGAGGCTTTAGCCGAAGAACCCGGGACTAAGTCTCGGGGGAGCGTGTACTCTCCGGTCTGGCTGGAAGCCGGATGATTGCCCGAGACTACGTCCCGGGGGACTCAAAGTAGAGGCTTCCTGCCTCCGCGCGTAGCTGATTATACGCTAAAAGTATAAAACAACCTGTTTGACGTATTTTCCATGTTTACAAACGCACCTCATCCGCCAGAGGAAATGATAAATAACACTTCATAACGACTATTTGAAACTGTAAAAGATTTTGACAAAACGAAAAAAGAAGAAATCGCGGCGAAATGAAGACAAAATGCGCATAAAGGTGCCCCGCGCCCGCCGGTTTCCCATCATTTCGCTCCTTCATCCCTTTTAATTTTCACTGTCTCCCTTTTAATTTTCACTACTTCCCTTTTACCAGAAACTAAAGGAGGACTAGTGCAAATTAAATCAGGACTAGTGCAAATTAAATCAGGACTAGTTCGAATTAAAGGAGGATTAGGCGACCCCCTCCCCGCTCCCCCGAGGGGGGAGTGCCGCAAAGCGGGTCGGCAACCGCCCTTTGAAGTCCCCCCAAAAGGAGGATATAGAGGGGCGCCTTGCTTTTTTCCAAAAAAAATCACAAAAATTCATTTTCCGACGGCGCCTTTTCGCAACTAAAAGGGAACTAAGCTATCTCGAAAGTATTTCCCCGCAAAACCCTACAGCGTTAAACGTTTATAAATGAACACTGTAACGACATGCTCAAATTTCGCATATTTCCGTCCGAGGCCTCGCGCGCTGGCCTCCACGGCCGAAAATCGCTAAGAAAACACCCCGAAATTGTAAAATATTTTTACAAAAAATTTTCAGTTATGTCCATTTATATGAAGCATTACTTGAACTTCGCATTTCTCGAACAGGGCAAAGGGGCGGCTGGAAGCCGCTACTTTGAGTAAACCGGGACGAAGTCTCGGGCGCCTGGCTCCACTTCTATGTGGCTGGCTGGAAGCCAGTACCTCGGAGAATGACATGCCACGCAGGAAAGGGCAAGGTACTGCCTTCCAGGCAGGTCACAGGTGCGACGGCCGCGTTTCCGCAGACTTCGTCCGCGGTTACTCACCGCTCGCTTCGCTCGTTGTAGTGGCCTCCAGCCACTTCCCATCACTCCATATTTCGGAAGAACCGCACCAACAACATCATTCATCCTGCCGCCTTTCAACGTCCTGCGTTTCCACATTTTCATCTTGGCCTTCACAAATTTGCAAACTCTACACAATAAATTATGCATTATCTCGTTAAAATAGAAAATCCATACACATTTATCATGCCGGCATACTTATATCTCATCATAGCCTTTGCCACGGCGGCTATTTTCTCCGCAGTGGCTATGCCTTGGCTCCTGCGCATCTGTCATCGCCTGCGCCTCTACGACCTCCCCAACGAACGAAAAGTGCACAAGAGCGGCATTCCGCGCTTGGGCGGCATCGTTTTCGTGCCGGCCGTACTTGTGGGCATGATTGGTGCCCTGGCGCTGATGAGCCGCTTTGAAAGCAGCATTCCCGAGACGATACGCTTCAGCACATTGCTCATCGGCGGCGGTGCCGTGCTGGTGTATTTCATCGGCGTCATCGACGATATTGCGGGAAGCAACGCGCGCGTGAAATTCCTCATGCAATTTTGCGCAGCCATCACCTTTCCCGCGTGCCACCTCTTCATTGATTCGCTCTACGGCTTCTGCGGCATCTACACGTTGCCGCTGTGGGTGGCGTACCCGCTGACGGTGTTCGTCACGTTGCTCATCATCAACGCCATCAACCTCATTGACGGCATCGACGGCCTTGCCGGTTGCCTCTCTCTCATCGGTCTGGGCACGTACTGCGCCCTGTTCTATGGCCTCAACCTCATTACCTTCGTGCTGTTCACCGCAAGTCTCGGCGGAGCCGTGTGCGTGTTTCTCTGCTACAACATTTGGGGCAGGGCCGAACGGCACACGAAGACGTTCATGGGCGACAGCGGCAGTCTGCTGCTGGGCGTGTCGCTGGCCTATCTCACAATGAAATATGCCATGGCGGACAGCAAGACGCTGCCCGAACGCCCCGACGGCCTGCTCATCGCCTACACCACGCTGCTCGTGCCGTGCTTCGACCTCTGCCGCGTGGCCCTCTGCCGTCTGCGCCGCCACCGCGGCATCTTTGAGCCCGACCGCACGCACATCCACCACAAACTGATGGCAGCCGGCCTCACGATGAGGCAGGCACTCGTAGCCATCGTGGCGCTGCAACTCTTTTTCATGGCGCTTAACATCGGACTGTTCCGTTTGGGCGTCGGCATGGAAATCATCGTGGCCGCAGACGTGGTAATCTTTACGGTGCTGCACATACTCCTGCCCAACGGTCAGGAGATACTTAAGAACGACGGAAAACATGCCGAATAATCCTGCTCCCATGACCCTCATCCCCATCGGCGGCCTCTGCAACCGCCTGCGCGCCATGCTTTCGGTGGCGGAGAGCGGGAGAGACGTGGACGTATTGTGGCATGCGAACAGCGAATGCGCCGCCCGCTGGGAAGAACTCTTTGAGCCGGTGCCGTTCAGCGGCCTTCACATAAAGCCCTGCCCGCTGCGCCACAGGCCCGGCCTCTGGCGGTTGCGACTGAATAAGTACCTGCATCTCGCACAGGTGTATTCGGGACTTCCGCTGCGTGAATACGACACGGCACTCGTGCAGCGCATCACTCCCCTGCCCTCTCTCATGCAGCGCATCGACGCTCTCTGTCAGGGCTTCACGCCCCACACCATAGGCCTCCACATCCGCCGCACGGACAATCGGCAGTCCATCGCCGTGAGCACCGACGAGGCCTTCCGCCGTCGCATCGACGCCCTCATAGCCGCCGACCCCGAAGCGACATTCTTCCTCGCCACCGACGATGATGACCTGCGCCGCGAACTCGTCAGGGCCTACGCCCCGCGCATCACCTGTCAGGACATACCGGCCGAGCGCCACACCCTGCAAGGCATGCAGGCCGCCGTGGTGGATCTCTGGACGCTGGCCCGCACGGGGCGCATCATCGGTTCGCATTGGAGCAGTTTCTCCTCCACAGCGGCCGAAATCGGCGGCATACCCTTTGAGGTGTGCAAGTGAGGGGCTCAAACGTATCCATCTCCGCGCTAACCGATATCGCATACCTCTTAATAATATACGCGCGCGCAAAAGTGCCGCGATAATGACAGAACAGAAAGATGAAAAAAGTAATGCTCGTTTTTGGCACCCGTCCCGAGGCCATCAAGATGTGTCCGCTGGTGAAGGAATTTCAAAAACACGCTGATAAATTTGAGACCATCGTATGCGTCACGGGCCAGCATCGCGAAATGTTGGACCAAGTGCTGCATATCTTTGACGTCACGCCCCACTACGACCTGAACATCATGAAGCAAGGGCAAGACCTTACCGACGTGACGGCGCGCGTGCTGACGGGCATGAGAGACGTCTTCGCGCAGGTGAGGCCCGACGTGGTGCTCGTGCACGGCGATACGACCACATCCACGGCCGCCGCACTGGCAGCCTTCTATCAGCAGATACCCGTGGGACATGTGGAGGCCGGACTGCGCACCCATAACATCTACTCGCCCTGGCCGGAGGAAATGAACCGCCAGATAACGGGCCGCATCGCCACCTACAATTTCTCGCCCACCCCGTTGAGCGAAAGCAACCTGAAAGCGGAGGGCGCCATGGGACAAATCATCGTGACAGGCAACACCGTCATCGACGCCCTGCACATGGTGGTGGAAAAACTCCGGAACGACGCCACGCTGGCCCGCCAGCAGGACGACGTGCTGCGCGCTGCCGGCTATGACGTGGCCCGTCTGAAGGACGGCCGCCGCCTCGTGCTCATCACGGGCCACCGCCGCGAGAACTTCGGCGAGGGCTTCATACAGATATGCACCGCCATACGCGACCTGAAGGAGAAGTACCCCGAGGTGGACTTCGTCTATCCCATGCACCTCAACCCCAACGTGCGCCGGCCTATCCACGAGGTATTCGGCGAAGACCTTGCGGGATTGGGCAACCTCTTCTTCATCGAACCGCTACAGTACCTGGAGTTCGTGTATCTGATGGAGAAGTCCACGCTGGTGCTGACCGACTCGGGCGGCATACAGGAAGAAGCCCCAGGACTGGGCAAGCCCGTACTCGTCATGCGCGACACCACAGAGCGCCCAGAGGCCCTGAGCAGCGGAACGGTGCACCTGGTGGGCACGAGTTATGAAAAAATAATGGAAGAAGTGAGCACCCTGCTGGATGATGCCGCCGCCTACGCGGCCATGAGCAATGCCGTGAATCCCTACGGCGACGGCAAGGCGTGCGAGAGAATCGTGGCCAGCCTCGCCTGACAGGCGCGCTTCTCACCCTACAAACGGAAAAAATAAAAGCAAAGACTATGATAAATGTTATCGGACTGGGATACATCGGCCTACCCACTGCCCTGATGATGGCCGCGCACGGCGTGGAGGTCATCGGAACGGACTACAACAAACAACTCGTGGACACGCTCAACGCGGGGAAGACCACTTTCAAGGAGAAAGGCCTCGACGAACTTTTCCAAGCCGCCGTAAAGGCCGGCGTGAAGTTCACGACGGAATACCAACATACGGATATGTATATCGTGAGCGTACCCACGCCCTACGACAAGTTCTCCAAGAAGGTGGACGCCAGTTACGTGGTGGCCGCCGTCAAAGAGGTGATGAAGGTGTGCGAGAAAGGCGCTACGGTGGTGGTGGAATCAACCGTCTCGCCCGGTACGATGGACAGGTTCGTGCGCCCCGTCATTGAGGAGAACGGCTTCGTCATCGGCAAGGACATCCACCTCGTGCACGCCCCGGAGCGTATCATCCCCGGCAATATGGTGTATGAACTGCTCCACAACAACCGCACAATCGGCGCCGACTCGCGCGAGATAGGCGAGAAGGTGAAGCAATACTATGCCACGTTCTGCGAGGGCGACATCGTCGTGACCGATGTCCGCACGGCCGAGATGACAAAGGTGGTAGAGAACACCTTCCGCGCCGTGAACATTGCCTTCGCCAACGAACTGGCCCGCATCTGCCGCCACGACGATATGGACGTGTACGAAATCATCCGCATCTGCAATATGCACCCCCGCGTAAATATCCTGCAGCCCGGTCCCGGCGTGGGCGGCCACTGCATCGGCGTGGATCCGTGGTTCCTCGTGGGCGACTACCCCCAACTGGCCAAGGTCATCAGCGAGAGTATGAAGACCAACGACTCACAGCCCGCCTACGTGCTGGGCCGCATACACGAGATTATGAAGGAGAACCACCTGACCGACACCTCGCGCGTGGGACTCTATGGCCTGACATACAAGGAGAACGTGGACGACTTCCGCGAATCACCCGCCCTACAACTCATAGAAGCGCAGCGCCGCCATCTGGCACAGCCGCTGAAGAGTTATGACCCGTTCCTTGAAAACAACGTCATCACCGATAACCAGCACAGCGACTTCGATGCGTTCCTTGCCGACACCGATATGGTGGTGATAATGGTAAAGCACGACCACATCAAGCAAAACTGGGACAAGCTGAAAGGCAAAGTCATCCTCGACTGCTGCAATATCTGCCCGCTCGCCGGCACTTATCATATTTAATGAGGAAATGAGGAAATTAGCAAATTTGAAAATTAGCAAATTCGAAAATGCCTGCGGCACTCTTCTCCAATTTGCCAATTTGCTAATTTGCTAATTCTCCAATTTGCTAATTAACCAATGCGCATACTCATAGTAGCAGAGCGTTTCTGGCCCGAGGTGGGAGCAGCCCCCACACGCCTCGCCAACCTCGCCTGCGGCCTCATCAAGGAAGGACAGGAGGTGGACGTACTGACGTGCCTGCCCAATTACCCCAAAGGCCGTATATTTGAGGGCTATCGCCATCGGCTCTGGAAAAAGGAAGAATACAAGGGTGCCACACTATTCCGTATGTGGACCTACGCCAGCGTAAGCAAAAAACCGTTGGCCCGCATCGCCGGCATGTTCAGCTTCGCCCTCACGATGTGGCTTTTTGCCTTCCGCATAGGGCGCATCAGGAAATACGACCGCGTGATTATCCAGACGCCTACCCTCGTGTCGGCCAAGTCGGCCATGCGGCTCTTCCACGGCCTCTACCGCAAGAAATGCGTGCTGAACGTAAGCGACATCTGGCCCTCCACCGCCGTGGATCTCGGTGCCATACGCGAGGGCTCGGCCTCCTATAAATACCTTCTGGGCTGCGAGCGTTATCTCTACAAAAAGGCAGACGCCATTATGGGGCAGAGCCAGGAGATCCTCTCCCACATCGCCGCCTTTGATAAACGCCCCGACCGGCTCTTCCTCTACCGCAATCTGCCCACCCTTCTCCCCGAAGGCAAGGAGAAAGTGCGGCAAGAACCTATGAAAATAGTCTTCAGCGGAATGCTCGGCGTAGCACAGAACGTGGCGGCTATCGTGCGGGAGGTTCCCTTTGAAAAACTGGGCGTGGAGTTCCACATTCTGGGTGGCGGCGCACAATATGACGAGATATGCGCCTACATAGAAAGCCATCCCGGCTGCAACGTCTTCGCCCACGGTTTCGTGGAGAAGGAGAAAATGCCCGAGTGGCTCGCGCAGTATGACGCCAGCATCGTGCCCCTCACCACCCGTATCCGCGGGGCCGTGCCCAGCAAGATATACGACATCCTCCCCTACGGTCTGCCCATAATATTCTGCGGCGAAGGCGAGGCAGCCAGCATCATACAGGACAACCGCCTCGGGCTCGTATGTCCGTCGTCCGACTTTGAAGCCCTGACCAACAGGATAAAGACTCTCAAAGACATGTCAATGGAAGATTTCCAAACGTTGAGAAGTAACTGCATCGCCTTCTCACAAGCAAGCCTCAACTTTGACAAGCAAATGAAAGAGTGCCTCTCTTTCTTAAATTTAGCAAATTAGTAAATTCGCAAATTCGCAAATGCCTTTTTCATCGCTCGTAAGCGCCTCCACCGCAGGTGGACACCGGCAAAGCCGGGCACTCCCCCTTGGGGGAGCGGGGAGGGGGCTTCTATCCGTCATTATCCCCACCTACCAGCCTGGCGCCTACATCTGGGAATGCCTCGATTCCCTCTACCGCCAGACGCTGGACAGCAGCGACTTTGAAGTCATCATCGTGCTGAACGGTCCGGAGGAACCCTATCTGCAACAATTGCAGCAGGGCGTGGCTACGCGATATGAGGGACTGAACTGCCAGGTGCTCTACACGGAGGAGAAAGGCGTGTCAAATGCGCGCAATAAAGGTCTCGACGCCTGCCGCGGAGACTACGTATGTTTCATTGATGATGACGACTGGGTGTCGGACACCTACCTCGCCACCCTTCTGCAACAGGCTGCCGAGGATATTGTCGTCGTGAGCAACGTGACGGACTACGACGAGGCAAATGACCGCCTACAGGACGACTATCTGACAAAAGCCTTTAATACTTTGGGGGCCGGCCAACACGTATCCCTATTCCGCGGCCGCTCCTTCCTCTCCTCGTCATGCTGCAAGATAATACCGCGCAAGATGATAGGCCAGCGCAGGTTCAACACCAGCTTCGCCATCGGCGAGGACGCCCTCTTCATGGCCACCATCTCCAATCGCATGGAAGCCATCACCCTCTCCGCCCCCGATGCCATATATTACCGTCGCCTGCGGCCCCTGTCCGCTTCGCGCAGAAAGCGCACCCGCTGGCAGATATTCCGCAACTCCATGCGCCTCAGCCTGAACTATATGCGCCTGGGGCTCTCCGACATACGCCACTACAGCCACCCCCTCCTCGCCAGCCGCATCGTAGCCGTCATGATGTGGGTCGTCAAGGGCTGAACCAAGGAAGATGCCAAACCATACTTTTGTCAATATATTTTTAAGGTGTCCGGGGAAAACAAACATAATCTTTCGTATCCCTTGTAAACGCAGGAGATTTGAAAGATTGTCAATAGGAGGGGCTTACCCTTTTGCCAGCTACGACAAAGCGCCGAAGGTGCGACAGATTGGAGGATAGGGCGAGAGCCCTATCTCTTGTGTCTGACCCTATGTGAGAGCGCTGTAAGTGCGACATAATTATCACTTTACTTGAATTATGTCGCACTTACAGCGCTCCCTTAGAGAAAATACAACGGGTGAGGTAGGGCTTGCGCCCTACCCTCCGTTATGTCGTCCTTTCAGGACTTACAAGTTTGCCGGACAGTAATAAAATAAAATGTGTCAGAAACTGGCGGCCTTACCGTAGCCGATGAGGCGGTCGTGGCGCTCAAAGGCGTTGCGGTAGTATATGAGGGCGTGGTATTCGTTCTCCGTCTGGTAGAAGTCACCCTCCACGGGAGCGGTCTGGCCGGAATGGGCGGGGGAGTCGGTGACGAGGAACTGATAGTTATAGTAGCCCTGTTTGAGGAGCATGACGGCCTCGTAGATGCCGCTCTGGGGGAGATAGTGCATCTCGTTCCCGGGGGTAAGGAAGTCATTGGTCCACTGGCCTTGAACGTATAGTCGCTTGCCTTCGGGGAGAGGGTCGGCGGCGAGTTGGAAGTGGACGAGCATGTAGTCGGCCTCGGTGTCGGATGTTTCGGAGTCGGTGGTGCGAATGACGCACTTGCCGTTCTGGTCGCGGTCAAAGACGTAGTTGCGGCGGGGCTCGCCAAGGCGGAGGGTGGCGTGGTAGTAAGGTTCGTACCAGCGGAGGGACTCCATGCCCATAGCGGCGTGGCGCGTGGTGGTATTCTCGAAGCGGCGGTACTCGTTGCCGGCGGGGAAGATGAGACTGCGGCAGTGCTCCCACTCTAAGGTGGTGGAGGAGAGGTAGTCGGGCTTGGGATAGCAGCGGGCGTTGTCCCAGCGCAGGTTCTGGAGGACGACGGCGGTGATGTCTTCGCGCGGATTATTGGGGCGCGGCTGTATGGCGCCGTAGTCCACCTCCATGCGCACCTGCTGATGGGACTGTTTCCAGTCCACTTCGGTGTTGTCGGTGACGGAGAGGCTGACGCGGGCGAGGGGCTCCACGACCATGAAGCAGGCCTGTGCCACGAGACCTTCGTCGTAGTCGCCGTCGCGGGAGATATCAACGCGGTAGTTGCCGCTGATACGCGGGCGGACGTCGGGCGAGGGTATCTGGAAGCGGTAGTGCGTGTAGAGCTGCGTGGTGTTGAAGGAGTATTCGTACTCCTCCACGGGTATGCTCTCCTGTGTGATGTCGGCGGCGTCGGTGGGCAGTATCTGGGAGGAGGGCTGCCAGTCGCGGTCGCAATGCACAAGGCGGTACTCGAAGCGCTCGTACTCGTGGGTGAGGTCGTCGAAGGATATTTCGAGGACGTCGTCGGAGCCGAGGGCGATGACGGGCATCTCGCCGGCCTTGCCGTTGAGCAGCACCTGCACAGTGCGGACATCGGGCACGAAACTCAAGGTCTGCTGCGCACGGAGCACCGTGGGGGCTGCAGTGAGCGTGAGCGCGAGGAGGATGTTAGCGAAGCGTGATTTCATAGATATTGTCGGGAGCGTCCTTGTCGTTGTCCAGACGGAGGGTGAAGTTATAGCCGGTCTGTGTCCACTTGAGGTGCTTCGTCTTGCCGAAGGCGGTGACGAGCGTGGCGGCCTCGAAGCCGAGGGAGAAGGATATTTCCTTCATCTCGGGGTCGAGCACGTGGAGATACACCTTCTTGCCGGCACGGGTGGTGGCATACTTCTCGCCGCCCTGGGCAGGGCCGGCCTGCGTGCCGTAGATGGTCGTGCCGTACTTTTTGAGCCACTTGCCCATGCCTTCAAGACGCTGGAGGGCGGCGGCGGGAAGGGAGCCGTCGGGCTGCGGGCCGATGTTGAGGAGGAGGTTGGCACCCTTACCGCTGGTGCGGACGAGGAGGCGGATGAGTTCATCCACGGACTTATAGTTCTGGTCCTTCACCTTGTAGCCCCACATGCCGTTCATCGTCTGGCAGGTCTCAAGGGGCAGGCGCGAGATGGCGGTGGTGTTCCATTCGGCGGTGTTCTCGCCGGGGACGTCGCGCTCGAAGATTTGGATGTCCTCGCCCTCATAGGGCGTCTGATGGTGGTTGTTGGCCACGAGGCATCCGGGCTGGAGGCGATGGATAAGTTCGTACTGGGGGCCGAGCTGCCAGTCGAAGGGTGTGGCGTCAGAGTCGTGATCCCACATGCCGTCAAACCAGATGCAGCGGATGGGGCCGTACTGGGTGAGGAGCTCGGTGAGCTGGGCGTTCATGAACTGGTAGTAGTGAGCCCAATCCACCTTCTTGGGATTCTTGCCGGTGTGGAGGCCGGTGCGACCCGTGGGATAGTCGTCGCGCGTCCAGTCGAGGTGGCTGTAGTAGAGGTGGAGGGCAATGCCTTCCTTCTGGCAGGCTTTGGAAAGCTGCTTGATGATATCCTTGCCGTAGGGCGTGTGCATGATGTTGTAGTCGCTCTGCTTCGTGTCCCACATGGAGAAGCCTTCGTGGTGGCGGCTGGTGAAGGTGATGTACTTGGCACCGGCAGCCTTGAAGGCTTTCACCCACTCACGGGCATTGAAGTTGTGGGGATAGAAGCCGTCGGCGGCCTTGGCGTACTCGTCGCGGTCGATATCCTCGTTCTGCATATACCACTCGCCCTGGGCAAAGGTGCTGTAGAGGCCCCAGTGGAGGAAGATGCCGAAGCGGTCGGCAGCGAAGGCGTCGCGACTTTTCTGCACCTCGGCAGAGGGATAGTATTTGGCGCTGCCACAAAGGGTGACGAGGAGCCCTGTGATAAAAAGTATGGTCTTTTTCATTGAATTTATTTATTAAGATAAAGACTATAGAAGCCATAAATTATATATACGACCTTTAGAGGTATCTTCCTTCCCCTATGGGGGGAAGGTGTCTGCGGCGGGTGCCGCAGACGAAAGGGGGCTTTTTATTCCTCCAAAAACTTCTTCGCCTCTATGGCAGCCTTGCAACCGCTGGCGGCGGCGGTAATGGCCTGGCGGTAGTGGGGGTCGGCTACATCGCCGGCAGCGAATACGCCGGGCACCTTGGTACAGGGCGTCTGGCCCTCGGTGATGATGTAGCCCGTGGCGTCGAGGTCGAGGTAGTCGGCGAAGAGCATACTGTTGGGGCGATGGCCGATGGCGAGGAAGAAGCCGTCAATCTGAATGTCGTACTTCTCCTCCTCGAGCTTGCCGGCGTGGCGCACGAGGTGGGCGCCTTCCACACCGTCCTCGCCGAAGAGGCCGAGCGTGTTGGTGTTCCAGAGGATTTCAATCTTGGGGTTCTCCATCACGCGCTTCTGCATCACCTCGGAGGCGCGCAGTTGGTCGCGGCGCACAATCATATAGACCTTGGAGGCGAGGCCGGCCAGATAGGAGGCCTCCTCACAGGCCGTGTCGCCACCGCCCACTACGGCCACGACCTTCTTGCGATAGAAGAAGCCGTCGCAGGTAGCACAGGCGCTGACACCCATGCCGCGGTACTTCTCCTCATCGGAGAGGCCAAGATACTTGGCGCTGGCACCCGTGGCGATGATGAGGGTCTCGGCGAGCACTTCGGAGCCGTCGTCGAAGGTGAGATGGAAGGGACGCTGGGAGAGGTCGGCCTTCGTGCAGATGGCGCTGCGCACCTCGGTGCCGAAGCGCTCGGCCTGCTGGCGGAACTGGTCCATCATCTCGTTGGCATCCACGCCTTCGGGATAGCCGGGGAAGTTTTCTATCTCTGTGGTGGTGGTGAGCTGGCCGCCGGGCTGGAGGCCTTCATAAACTACGGGGGCGAGGCCGGCACGACCGGCATAGATACCTGCGGTGTAGCCGGCAGGGCCGGAACCGAGGATAAGCACTTTGATTGTTTCCATATTATATATTTTATTAAAGAATTAGCAAATGAGCAAATGTGAGAATTAGCAAATGAGGGAGCCGTCCGCAGAGCATTTGCATATTTGCTAATTTCCGAATTTGCTAATTTTCAAGACAGCGTCGCGCCCTGATATTCGTACGTGAAATTGCTCTCCTTCAAAGAGGGATACTGGCTGCGGCTGTCAACGTCGTCGCGGCTGCGAAGATAGTCCACCACTTTAGTGTGGCACTCGCGAGGGGTGTTGGCATAGACAAGCACCTCAATGGAAGAGTCCACATAGACCAACTTCCGTCCCTCGCCTTCAACAGAAATCATGCGCTTAAACTTCTTCTCGCAGCGGTACCAGCCCGTGCGGGCCTCATCATACTTCGACTCCGATACAGGCTGGGGCGCAACATTGTCCTCACGCGTTTCCTTGCCGTTGGCATGAAACTCGGCCAGCGTGTCGAGCGGCGTCTTTATCATAATGAAGAAGTTGCGGGCACTGGTCTTCATCCGCTTGGGATAGCCCATTGTGCTCTCCGCATAGGCGGCAATGTCGTCCAGCATCTTCGGCGTCACGTTGATTTCTCCGATACCGGTGAGGAATTCCTCCACCTCACCCATGTTGTGACACAATGTCTCGTCGTCGAAATATCTGATATATATGTTCATGTAAAAAGTATAAAGTATAAAGTAAAAAGTTAACAAAGAAGAAAGGAGTCCCCTCTCTGGAAGTCCCCCCAAGGGGGGATTTAGGGGGGCCTAAAAAAGGAGCCTCAGGCCAAAAGGCTTAAGGCTCCTTTGTGTGAGCGGAAAACGAGACTCGAACTCGCGACCCCGACCTTGGCAAGGTCGTGCTCT
>JAKSLT010000003.1 GCA_024401055.1 Bacteroidaceae bacterium
ACGAAATTCTTCTTTAACACAATTATCTGCCCCCAGCTTTTTTCCACTGAGCCATAAGTTCGCCGACAGCGTCGTCTTGGCCACAGCTGTGGCCAAGTATGCGTCACAACTGTGACCGATATCCGTCACAGCTGTGGCCAAGTATGCGTCACAGCTGTGGCCATGATGACTAAATGCCGACTAAGAACAACTACTTACCTCAGGCAGAGATAAACATCTCGTCTTTTTACGAATTAATACGCAAATAATTGGTTGATTCCCCACGACTTTCTCCACTTTTTTGTATCTTTGCACCACAATTTATCAGCACGGGATATGAAAAACTTTTGTTTGGCCTTGCTTATGGCCTTGTTGCTTATGGTGCCTTCGGCTCAGGCGCAGGTGAAACTCCATTTCGCCACGCAGCAAGAGGCGCGCGAAATGATTGTTGAGAGCGATGCCTACACCGAAGGCTGGGGACAGTTCGACATTGACTGCCGCGCCCTGCATCCTCACGCTACGCGGGAGCAACTGCTCTCGTTCATGCAGAACCAATGCCTGGATTTTACCCCCGCAGAGGAGGATAGCGTGCGGAGTAGCCTCAACCGCATTCTGGCGCGTGCCGAGAAGGAGGGCTATTACCTTCCCCTGCCCGATGAAATCGTGTTTGTCAAGGCCACAATGCACGCGGAGGGCGATGCGCGTGGCTATACCCGGCGCAACCGCATCTACCTTTGCCCGAATCTCTGCGAAGTGAAAAACCTCGACCGCCTCGTCTCCCACGAACTCTTCCACATCCTCACGCGAAGCAGCCTGGCCTTCAAGAAGAGGATGTATAAGACTATCGACTTCAAACTCCTGAAGGAGTCCATTACTTTCCCTCAGGATATTATAGACAAACGTATCAGCAATCCCGACATCAGCAAGTACGATGCCTACGCCCGCCTGACGTTGGCCGGGAAGGAACGCCCGTGCACGATGATGACATACACGGACAAGTGCTACATGGGAGGCTCATTCTTCGATTATATCAAGATAGGGTTCATACCTCTCGACAGGCACCACCGGCCCGTCGTCAAGGACGGCCACACCGTCATCTACCCCATGAAGGCCTGCCGCGATTTCTATAAAAAGGTGGGGTTCAACACCGGCTACGTCATCAATCCCGAGGAATGCCTGGCCGACAATTTCAGTATCGTAATGACCCGGCAGGGCAACACCCCTTTGATGCCCACGCCCGCCCTCATAGAAGCCATCAAAAAGGCTCTGAGAAAGCATTAGGCCGGGCGGCATCATAGCACAGCAAGGGGGCCCTTATTTGTAGTGCCCGTAGAGAGTATTAAGTCTTGCTTCAGAAGTACTCCCTCACTGCAAATTCAAACTGTTCTATAAAAATCTGCTTGAATGCATAGAGGTTGTTCTGCTCGTAGAAAACAAGCATGGCTTTTTTGTAATCAATAGAATCAACGGACCCCTGACAATGGATAAACGCGACGCCATAGACTTTGCCCACGAGCCCGTAGGAAGGCTCTTCCGCCAGATGTTCGTGCCGACTCTCATCGGCATGCTCTCCATCGTGATACTCAACATCACGGACGGCGCCTTCGTGGGCCACGGATGCGGCAGCGACGCACTGGCGGCCATCAATATCGCCGCGCCCATCTTCAACCTCATGGCCGGCCTCGCCCTTATGTTCGGCGTGGGATGCAGCGTGGTGGCCAGCATTCACCTCTCGCGCGGAAAACGCAAGGCGGCCAACATCAACGTGACGCAGGCCCTCGTGGGAAGCACTCTGATGGCCATCGTGTGGGCGGCGCTCATCCTCTTTAATCTCCCGGCCACGTGCCGCCTCTTCGGAAGCAACGAGGCGCTCATTCCCCTCGCCAGCAGTTACCTGTGGTGGATATCCCTCTGCCAGCCCTTGATGATGCTCGACATGGTGGGCCGCTTCCTCGTCCGTCTGGACGGCAGTCCGCGCTTCGCCATGGCGTGCTCCATCGTGGCCTCCGCGCTCAACATCTTCCTGGACTGGCTCTTCATCTTCCCCTTCGGCTGGGGACTGGAAGGCGCCGCGATGGCCACGTCGCTGAGCTTCTCATTGACGGGCATAGCCCAGCTGGTGTATCTCGTAGGCTTCGCAAAGACGCTCCACCTCTACCGCCTGCGGCTCTCACTCAAGTCCCTCCTCCTCACCCTCCGCAACCTGGGCTACCAGATGCGCATGGGCTGCTCCGCCATGCTCGGCGAGGTGGCGATATGCGGCGCCATGATAGTGGGCAACTTCGTCTTCATCCACTACTTGGGCGAAGCGGGCGTGGCGGCCTACAGCGTGGCGTGCTACTGCTTGCCGCTCGTCTTCATGATGGCGAATGCCATCGTGCAGTCCGGCCAGCCCATCGTGAGTTTCGCCTTCGGTGCCGACAACAGTGCGCGCCTGGCAGCCTCGCGCCGCCTCATGGTGCGCTGGGGCATAGGCGCCGGACTCTTGTCGGCGAGTGTCTTCATCTTCGGCGCGCCCTTCATCACGCGCATCTTCCTCAGCCCCGACGCCGAGGCCTTTGCCCTGAGCGTGGAGGGCCTGCCCTACTACGGCACCGGCGTGCTCTTCACCACGCTCAATATTGTCCTCATCGGCTATCTGCAGAGCGTGGAACAGTCCCTGCGCGCCACGCTCTTCACCCTCCTGCGCGGCTTCGTGCTCGTCATCCCGTGCTTCCTCCTCCTCCCCCTCTGGCTCGGCACCCCCGGCATCTGGCTCGCCGTACCCCTGGCCGAGGGCCTGACGCTCGCCGTCATCCTCCTCTTCAGTTTGAGATAAAAGCCGCGCTTTTCAGGTGCATCCCAAACTGCAATTTGTACCTTCATCCACCCGTCCCCTTTTCACCCGTCGCGTTCCCCTACGGACAAGACCCCTGCCATCTGCGCCGAAGTGGCAGTCTCTGGTTGTTTTTGCCGATACAATTATCGCACAACCTAGGTCGCGTGATTAAACAACCTAGGTTGCGTAATGACAGAATGGGATATGGAAACATAGGAGTGTGGGCGTAGGAACAATTTATACAGAGTTTGCAACGGTTGGGGGAGGACTTTTGAAAAATTTTTCGTGACGTTACACTATATTTAAGTGACCTATCCCGAACTGAGGTTTTTTCCGCGCGCGTAAATAATAAATAAGGAGAGAGGGGAGCAGAGCCCGTACCTTTCTCCATACAATAAAAAAGCGAGAACCCGTCAGGACTCTCGCTTTTTTGCTCTATAAGGTGCAGTCGTGCATTTATCGCGCTATGTATTTCTTGCCGCCTACGGTATATACCTGTCCGCTCTGCAGGTGGGTTACCTTGCGTCCTTGCAGGTCGTAGATGGCGGCGGCATCGGGCCTTGTGGCGGACACGGGGGTGAGCCCTTCGCACGTATCATCGCCTATGACCATGGCCCGCACTTTGTCCTGATGGCTGGCAGAGAAGGCGTAGGGTGCATCGGCGCGCGGGGTGATTGTCATATAGAGACGATAGGGGTTGAGGGTGGCGGTGCTGCTCATCTTCTGGAATTCGCCCTGTTTGTTGAGTGCGTACCAGGAGCCGGGGGACTGGCTGGGGGTATAGACTCCGCTGAAGGTGAAGGTGTCGAAGGCGGACTGTACGGCGAAGGTGTTCACGGCGGCGGTGCTGTGCAGGAGCGAACGCCGCAGGTGCATTATGAATTGGGTTCTGGTGGGTTTCACCACATAGGGTGTGTTGGCCTTGACGGTGCCGCTGTTCATGGGCAGATAGGCTATGAAGGCGTTGCCGTCGGCATCGCAGAGCACTCCGGCGATGTAGGCCACTTCGGCGATGCCTGCTGCGTACAAGTCGCTCACTTCCGCGTCGAACGGCGCGAACCACGGCTGCCATATCCCCGTAAAGGTGAAGGAGCGCTCATAGGCGATGCTGTCTGTCACAGAGAAATCGCGCGTGGCAATATACCGCTGGCCGTCGACGAGGCTGATGTCTTTCTCTTTGGCCTCGTACTCATCATCCCCCACCTGGATGAGGGGGTGGACGTCGTCGCCAATGCAGTAGGCCGGCACGTCACTGCCGCAGAGGCCGCAGCACAGGGTTTCGTCCTGCAAGGCGGGGAGGTGCTGCGCCCTAGTGATGACGGGTTCGGCGGTGACGGTGTTGGTGAAATGACCGGCGCAGTAGGGGGTACAGTAGTAGAGGGTGCAGTCTTGGGCGTACACGACGGGGCGGGTGTCGAAAGGCACGGGATAGGAGTCCTCGCCTATGGCCTGCCGCCAACGGGCATGGTCGGCGGTGAAGCCGCTGAGCATCCATGCCAATGAGCCGTCGGCGAGCTGGCCGGGAGCGATGGGGTAGCCTTGCTTGGGGCCGGTGGCTCCTACGCGGTCGGGGGTATTGACATAGTAGCTGTTTTTCACAGTGAAGGAGTCGTAACGGGTACGGCCGAAGGTTGCGCCCCCGGTGGGGTTGTCGGCATGGGCTGCGACACAGCAGTTGTAGGCACTGACCTGATCATCGCCCCAGCCCACGAGGCCGCTGCAATGGGTGGCCTTGCTGCCTTGCAGTGTGCCGACAAAGCCACAGTCGTTCATCATCAGCTGGAAACTCAGCACTCTGGCGACCAGGCCGCCGTTGCCGCAATTGCCGTCGAAGGTAGAGACGATGTCGGCACTGCTGATGCAACGGTCCAGTTTGCAATTGCCATGGCCAAGTCCCACGATAGATGCTGCATACTTCTCACTGGTCTTCACGCAGCCCGACACACTGAGATTCTGGATGCGGCAGTCGTCGCCAGTATGGGCAAAGAGGGCGGCATAGCCGTTGTCGCTGTCGAGGTTCAACTTGATGTTGTGGAATTGGCCATCAAAAAGACCGCAGTAGGGGTGCTGGTCGGAGCCCACCATGGCGTCATTACCGAGGTCGGTGAGGTCGAGGTCGGCGGTGAGCCGTGCGCAAAGGTCCGTATTGCCGCTCCGCATCACGGCATTGCGAAATGCCTCAAACTGCTTTACCGTGCCGATGTGATAGCAGTAGTCGTCCTGCAGCAAGAGGGCTGCACAATAGACGCACACGCCGTCGGCATTAAAACAATGGGCATCGCTCTGCGCCGTAGCGGGGTTAATGACGGGTGTCGTGGCGCGGTAGGCATCGGTAGTGGGGTCGGGGTCGGTGAATACCTTTTCACAAGTGGTGCAACGCCAGTGTGGCGTTACGTCGCCCAGGCAGGTGCTTATACCCGCAGGCACTTCGATGAGAGTATGGTCGTGGGCATAAGCCAAGCTGACGGAAAGGTCGCCATAGTTGCTGGCCAGCATATTGTTCGGCACGCTCACCGTAACGGTCACTTTGTCGCCTTGGGCTATACCGTCGATAGGGAAGCGACAAATACTGTCGGGCACAATTTCAAGGCGACGCGACGCACCGCCATTGACACTGACCTCCACTGTATCTATATATAATATGTCGTGCTTCTTGGCATAATAGAGCATCAGGCAGGCAGCGGCAGGATGCGCTTCTTCTACGGTGAAGGTGACGTCGTGGCGGCAGATGAGGTCAAGACCGCCCAAGAACATCTCTGCGCCCTGGCCAAAATCAGTATCAAGGCAGGTCTTCTGGTCGAAGAAGGTGAAATAGTCGCTCTCTGCGCTTATATGGGTGGCAGAAGGGGCATAGACGATGGTCGCGAGGTCGTCGTTACACGGCATGGTGGCCTTGTTGTCAAAGTAGGTGCGATGGCAGTTGAGACAGTAATAATACTCCTTATTGCCAGGCTGACGGCATGTCGGTGCTTTCGCCAAGTGACGCTCGAGGTCGTGCTCTTCCTCTCCCGGGGCAAGTTCTTCCGACGGAGCGGGATAAGCATGGGATGCGGGGGCGCCACCAATGGCTGAACTTGCCATGAGAGGCGGCATGGCAACGGCCGCGAGAGCCATTATGCAGAGTAGTCGTAACGCGTTTTTTATCATAATACAGGGTAGATGGTGACGGGATTATTCTTCCTTTGATTCCCATTCAAAGTCCTGCCTTCTTACGGCGAAGTCCTCTGAACCTCCCGGATTAGGATTGATAGGACTCTGGCTTTGGGAGTCCCAACCCGCTATGATTTGGGACGGCCCAAGTGCAAGGACTTCGATGGTAGGAGTGCAGTATTTATTCATATACTAAAGGCTGCCGACAACTTTATTTCACGTTGAACTTCGTGCTGACCTTCTCGCCCTCGGTGTCGGTGGCCGTGGCGACGTAGGTACCGGGAGTGAGGTTGGAGGTGCTCTGGGCGGCACGACCCTCGCTCATGTCGAGGTCGGCGGTGAGGACTTCCACACCAGCGGTGTTATAGACGCGGAGGGTGGTGGGCAGGAAGTATTCGTTGGTAACGTTAATCTGGCCGCGGCTGTAATTGATGCCGAGTTCGTTGCTCTGGGAAATGAGGCGGATGCCTACGGGGTCAACGGGCGGATCAACGGGGTCGGGCTCGCTGCCGGGACCTACGATGCTCTGCTCATAGAGGTCGGCATACATGGTGAGGCGGTTGGGGAGTGAGATAGTGGGTATCTGCATGATGTAAGAGCCGGCGGTGCCGTCGGGATAGCGGCCACAGGTCTCGTCGCCGTTCATGGGCTGGTAGGTAAGGGTGTCGGCCCAGGTCTGGTCGGGGTTGGAGAGGATGACATAAGCACCCTCGTCGTTGGCGAGTTTGAAGTTGGCGTGGATTTCCTTGCCGGTGCGGCTCAACTTGCTGCACCATACAAGGCGGAAGCCGTGGGCGGGCAGGATGTTGCCGTCCTTCACGTCGGTCTCGTCGATACGGAACTTGGTGAGGTTCTCTACGTTGTCGGTAAGGTAGTAGCCGGTGAGGTCTATATCCTTGTCTGTGGTGTTGTAGAGTTCTACCCAGTCGTCCTTCTTGTAGTAGTCGTTGACGTAGATGCTGTTGGCGGCGCTGACCTCGTTGAGTTTCACGGGGTAGTTTTCGTTGTCGTCTTCGTTTTCGTTGTCAACATACACGGCCTCAAGTTGCATCTTGCTGCCTTCGGGCAGGGAGTATTCGGGGTCGGTGCTGACGAAGTGGGCCTCCTCGGGAGTGGTCTCCTCGCCGGCGGGGACATAGGAAAGGGCGGCGTCCCACACGATGTCGGAGGACGTGGCGCTGCTGTTGTGCACCTCAATGGCGATGACGTTGCTGCCCTTCACGAAGAGGGCGGGGTCGATGGTGAGCTCGCCGCTGAAGAAGTCGTTGGCATAGGTGTCGGCGTAGGTGTCATAGGTGGCGTCGGCCTTGAGGTCGTAGCGACCGGCCTCCTGACCATTGACATACACGGCAAAGCCGTCATCGGCCTTATAGGAGAGGGAGGCGGAGACGGGCGTCTCCTTGAGGTTGAAATACTTGCGGAAATAGGTGGTGATGACGTCGCGGCTGGTCGCGGTGGCCATCTCCACGTTCTTGCTGTAACCCAGGGGAGCGGTGCCTGTCTGCCATGTGGCGTCGGAGTAGGTCTTGGCAGTCCAGTTCTCGTTGTCGAGGGAGCCGAGGTCGTAGAAGTACCAGTCCTTGTCGTTCATGGGGAAGACGGTCTGTGCCTCGGGCTTTTCCTCTTCGTCGCCCAGTCCCTTCCAACCGGCGAACACCTTACCGGCAGGGGCTTCGGCGCGGAGCACGGCAGGCGTGAACACGCGGCCGGTCAGGTAGCCGGTGGGGATGCTGATACCGTTGAGGTAGAGACGGCCGCGAGGGTCGCTCTGGGTGAGGGTGACGCTGGTCTTGTTGCCGCGTGTCTCCTCACGCACGGCGCCGAAGTTGGCGAGGCCGTTGATAGCGGTGTTGATGCGGCCCTCGCTGAAGTAACTGTTCTTGAGGCTGGCGGCCACGCTCTCGGGATAGAGGCTCTGACCGGTGAGGAGACCCTCGACGGCGGCGGCGTCCTCCACATTGACGAGTAGGCTGTCGATGACGGCGGCGGCACGGGTGGGCTCAAAGACGGAGCCGCAGAGGATAGTGACCTGATCGACGAATTGCTTGCGGAACTCGGCGGAATTGTTGAGCATATTGCCAAAGATGCTGAAGAACTCCACTTCGCCCTTCACGGATGTGCCGGTCTGGCCGTCGGTGCCTTCATACTGGCCGTTCCAGGAACGGTAATTGCCGACGGAAGAGAGGCCGGAGTAGTTGCAGGAAGAGCCGGAGGCGCTGTCGAGGTCGAAGAGCACCATGCGGAACTTGCCGTGATCCACGCGGGGACGGTAGCCCTTCACGTTGTTGTAGCCGTAGTCGCCGAGAGCGAGGTAGCAGTTCACGGCCATGTAATAGGCAAACTCCTCTACGTCGCATATCTGCTTGAGTTCCTCATACACGGCGGGGTCGGAGCAGCGCTCGGCCAGGTCGTACCAGCGCTCGAAGGCCTCGCGGTCGCCACAGGACTGCACATAGGCGGAGTCGCAGTCCATCTCCCACTGGTCCACCTCGGTGTCGTCGTAGCCGAAGTTGGCATAGACGAAGTCGCGGTTGTTGGGCTCGCGGAGGTTGATGAGACCGGCGTACTTGCCGTTGCGGTATATGTGTATGGGCTCGTAGCTCTGGGCGTCAAGGTTGAGGCCGGAGGAGATGATGACGGTCTGAATGGCAGGGTCCTTGAAGCGGCCGGTACCGCCGTTGCTGGGGTTGTCGTTGCCGCCGTTGCGCATGTGGAGCGTCTTGTTCTTGTTGTAAGGCTTCTTGGTGTAGAAGGCGTAGGGCAGGTAGTTCATGTGCTCATACTGCTTCTTGCCTTTCACCTTGAAGGAGTAGGGCTCGTGGGCACGGCTCCAGCCGCCGCAGATGGCTATGTTGCTTTCCTGGTTGAACACCATCTTGCCCTCCTTGTCGAAGTACTCGATGTTGGCGGGGCGGTCCCAGTCCATGTTCCAGTTGCAGCGACCGCCCTGGCCCAGGCCGGGACGACCGTTGCTGCCGCGCGTCATGATGCCGTACTGGCTGTCGTAGAGGTTGCCCTCTTCCGTCACGAGGCTCATCACGGGCAGCGTCTCGTCATATTCGGTGTAGATATAGGAGCGCGTCACCACGGGCGAACTCATCATGCCGTTCTGCACGGCGCAGAGGCGCAGGATGGTGGTGTTGCTCACGTTGAAGCGGCCGTCCTTGCTTGTCTCGCCGTGGTCAGCCGTCGGTGTGGAGCCGTCGGTGGTGTAGCGCAGCGTGGAGCCTTGCGGCCATGTGACGTTCACGGAGAAGTAGCCGCTCTTCATAATCTTGGAGTCGGTGTCCACCACGGGGGCCTCAAGCCTCTGCGTGGCCACGACGATGTTGTTGTTGCTCTCGCCGGGCGTAGGCGTGCCGGTCCAGCCCCAGGTGTCGCCACCGTCGCTGGTGCGGGCCCAGGAGGCGCGGGTGATGCTCTCGGGATAGGTACACTCGGCCAGCACGCTGCTGCCGTCGGTGATGTAGAGCGAGCCGCCGTCCTGGTCGAGCTTGAAGGGGCACATCATGGGGTAGCGCCAGTCATTATGGTCGAACCATATCTTGCAGAAGCCCTTGGCAGGCACGCTGCTGCTCGTCTCCTCGTAGGGAGGATACTTGGCGCTCACGTGGCTGTAGTCCTTGTAGGTAAGGTCGAGACTGCTCAAGCCCCACTGCTTGGGATTGCTCACGTCGTCGGTGAGGAAGAGGCCGCGCAGGCTGATGGCCTTGCTGCCGCCGTTGTAGAGTTCCACCCAACTGCCGTAGTTGTAGCTGGGATCCATATACTGGTCCACGTTGGATGCCTGCACCTCGTTGAAGCACAGCCCCTCTATGTTCACGTTGAGCGTCACCCTCACCGACACCTCGGCCGTCGGGCCGTCGTGCGACGTGGCGGTGATGATGGCATCGCCGGCACTCTTGGCGGTGATGAGGCCGTTGGCATCTACGCTGGCCACTGCGGGGTTGTTGCTCTCCCACGTCACTTTCTTATACGTGGCGTTCGCAGGCAGAATAGTGGCTATCACCTGCTGCGTATCGCCGGCGGCCAATTCCAGCGTGCTGTTGTCCAGCAAGAGGCTCGTGACCTCCACCACTTCACCCACGGGCACGCCGCCGTAGTCCAGCGGGTCAACCTCCTTGATTTCTATGGAGGCACCGTCGTCGCCGATGTTGTTCTTCGAGTCCCAGATGCGCAGTTCGCCGTGGCCGCCATGGTCGTTGATGCTGGCATACTCCTGGCCCATCACGGTGAACATGATGCCGCCGTGGTTGTTGCGCGTCAGCGACCATGTGCAGTCCTTGTCGGCAGCCTCGCCGCTCTTGTAGAGGCGCACATATACGCCCTCGTAGGTCTTGTAGCTCTCGGGGGCATACTCGTCGTCGTAGGCTTCGGGTATAACGCCCCAGCACGCCGTGGCGCCCGTCGTGTAGTTATACACCTTGTAGCCGCTCTTTTCATCGCCCGTGAAGGTCCACAGGTATTCCGGCGTGTCGCCAGCCTGGAGGTTGCAGTTGATAGCCTCCTCGCCGGCGTAAATATTCTTGCCGGAGCGGATGCTCATCACATACCAGTGCGTGTCGTCGGCCAGTTTGCCGTTCACAATCTTCGTGGGGATGAAGGGCAGTTCGCTGGCGGGTATATTGCCGCTGCCACCCTTCTTCACCGTCACGGTAATGGAGCTTGAGATGTTCTGCCAACCGGAGGACGCGGAGGCCGTCACCGTAGTAACGCCTTCGCCCACGGCTTCCAGATAAGCATTGAGGCCGGAGCCGGTCACCTGAACCACTTTCGTGTTCTTACTGCTCCATGTCACGTCGTAGGACTTGCCACTGTAGGTACACGACACCGTTGTCTTCTCGTCAACGCTCATCGTGAGGTCGTTGCTGTTAATCTTAATGGTACTGCCGCCTTGGGCGCTGCCCGTCATGCACAGCATCAGGCCGCACAGCATCAGGCAAAGAGTGTGAAGAAATTGCTTCATATTTTTGTTTGTTTCGTTTTCGGGTGATTTCTATTACATTCTTGTGCACGCGGGTAAGCATGCGTGCATAAAATGCGCAGCTTTTTCGCGAGCATTATAGCGTCAGTCGGGCCGCAGCGCGCAGTGCTGCGTGCTCGGGGAGCGTTGCCGTGCAATAATGCGAGGCTTTTTCGCCGAACATTATAGTGCAAATCAAGCCGCTGCGCGAAGTGCAGCGTCGCTTGGAGCGCGGTGCTTGCAATAATGCGAGGCTTTTTCGCCGAACATTATAGCGCAAATCAAGCCGCTGCGCGAAGTGCAGCGTCGCTTGGAGCGCGGTGCTTGCAATAATGCGAGGCAAAGTTACCACAATTCGCCCGCATTCCCGTCTCCTATGCCGTTAAAACGTACAAAAACCACACTCTTTAACACATTTTGCCACTTCTGCGTGACAGAACGCCATTCCCACTTGTCATTTTCAATCCGCCCGAAGGGCGAACACTAAGAGAAAATCCATCTACAGACTGAAACGTCGAAAAGAAAGCCCGCACTCTCCTACCAAAATATCTATACAAACAGACACCGCCGAAGTCAATCCTCAGCGGTGTCGTAAGTAGTGTTTACTGAATAATTGCTATTTAGCTTATTAAGATTATGTTTACGTTCTTTATAATGTTAAGATCAAAGGGCCATTTACTAACTTTCTTTATATTTCCCTACACCCAAGTATCTCCTTCACAGTCCGTCCAAATACCGTCTTCACATAGCGGAAGGTGAGGAAGTGGTTGGGGAGGATGCTCTCCGCTATTTCCTGCCGCTGGGAGAACATTCGGGCATAGTCCGCCTTTATGGCCTCGCCCAGTACGTGGTCGTGCGCCGTGTGGTGGCAGAGGGTACGGGAGAGGGGCTCTAGTCGTACGTACCGGCAAACATCATTGGACTGGAGCAATAGGTGGTACTGGAGGGGTCGGTGGTAACGAAGAGGAGCCAAAGGCAAAAGCTAACTCTGGCAGATTACTTGCCGGTATCCACGAAGGCAAACCATCCTTCCAGACCATAGTAGTCGAAGAAAGCACTCCTTGTTGAACTAAAGCCTGAAGTTCATTCATTGTATAAGGGCCTTGTTGTTGGCCACTTATTAACGCATATAGTTTTACATCTGTAACAGGAGGAGGTGTTGCATCCTTCATTGCTGTAGTTGCTTGTGAATAAATAACGTTATTGGCAGCTTCTTGATGACGATTATATGCCTGAGCGGCACTCGCGGCAGCACTCGCGGCGGCGGCTTGGGCATTCAGAGCCTCTGTCGCAGCTTTTGCTGCTTTGTCTGCCTGAGACTGTAAATAATCTGCCTTGAGCCTTGAAATGGCAGATTCACATTCATATGAAGAATTGATTTCCTCTCCGTCAGGTCCTACCAACTCTATCAACTCAAGATAATTATCATTCATACCAAGAGCATATATTTTCTCTATTTCCTCGGCATCGGATTTGGAAAAGCCCTTAATTGTCTCACCATTAAAATTTATTGTAGTGATGCCTATTAGGCTTGTTGAAGAAGAAATAGACTTCTGACAGGAATACTCCGTAAAATCATCTTTACTACCAAACACTCCAGGTTTAATAAGATGAATACCTTTGGAATCCAAGCGGATTTGCAATCCCATTCCTGTAATACCACTTTTAAATGTTTTCATATTAATTAATTTAATTTAATTTTGCCTACAACCTTTCAAGCGTTTCGGCTATCTCTTTTTGCAAACTTTGGCAGATACTTCCTATGTTAAAATCTATTCCTTTATTAGATTTAACATATATATTATAGATAAAAACACTACTATAATAATCCCTGTAATTATCACGTAATAAGGCATTACAACACCCCATATGGAAAATCCCAAATGTACTAACAGGAAAATAAAGAAAAAGCAGGCTGAACACACTCGTATATTTATGCTCGTTCGTACAGAATCATACTTCAGTCCCATTAAAGGGAGTAATGTGCTAAACAGACTTATGCCACAACAAATGCCACATAACACATCGTTGCAACCTCTTTCTGCAAATGTGTAGACAAGAAAACCTATCAGGGCTGCAAGACAAAGACTAAAAAACGAAAGAAATATGTTTACTTTCATCGTGAATTATTTTTAAATCAAGGCAGAGGGGGAGGGGCCAAAGCCACGATACGCAAGGCTTCTGGCACTTGCTCTAGTGGTTTCCATCCAACCATGCCAGGCATCCATACTAATGACTGTGGAGTGACACGACGTTGTGCTACCAAGTGAGAAAATTCAGCATCTGTCAGCGGGCCAATAGCCTGACCTTCGACAGCCACATGCAATGGCCGAGGCCGTGCGGCCGGCATACTCTGAATGCTGCCAGGCACATACATTGACTGCATACTTTCATTCATCACGCGCACCATTTGCTGCGCCATAGCCATACCCATTCCGAACTCTACGAGACGGTCAATGGAAAAAAAACTATCGTTGTTCATTTTTTTCAAAAGGCTGGGGGAGGAATTCTCCCCTGAAATAAATGTTGCAAAGACGGAATATTGTAAGCACATTCCCATTGTGGCATACCCGCAGTCCAGACAAGTGTATTAGAATTAACCACATTACGATTTATTAGTGAAATAAACACCTCCGATTCTAATGGGCCCTCTTGTCTTCCATTTAGCATAGCATAAAAAGCTGGTAACCGAGAAGGAATTTGGGCTAGAGATGTCTCTGTTTGAGATAAGGACATTAGAGGCTCTTTTTTGTATATCCCTTTATAAATTAAAGGTATTTCCCCTAAACTCAATTCTATCTCTGCCATTTTAAATCTCATTACATACACATCTCTATGTTCTGGGGCCACATAGATGTAGTTACGTTCCAAATTTATAAAGCCATCCACATCTATGGGACATGGGCAAAATAGTATTATCTTAGCGCCTTCCTCATAAAAAAATTCTTCTATGGTATTAACTGTTGGTGGAATAACTATACATTCAAGAGAGCTACAGCCATATAATGCATCTTCCTCTATTTTTTCAACTCCCAAAGGAAAAATAATCTGTCGTAACGACTCTGCATATTCAAAGCATTCTTTAGGGATTACCTTTAAATGAGAGACTTTTGAGAAGTCCACCGTGGCTAGATTTTCCAGATTGGTATTACCTGAGACCTTCAGAGTCTGCAACGTACTTGGAAAAACAATACTTACGACCTCTTCTGGAAAAGCGGACATATCTACCTCTGTCGTACCCTCTCCAATTATAAAGTTTGCACCATCTTTTGTAAACATCATATAGTCTAACCGCTGATCAGAATTGTCTTGAGTTTTATAAGAAGAGAATAAGTTCATACCATAACTTTTTTATTTAATACTACAATGGAGGAGGCACGGTACCTGGCACGGGAGGAACACCACCTGACACAGAAGGTGCAAAGAGGTTCCCTAATTCTGGCACAAAACCAGCAGCAGTCCATTGCGCCATTCCCTGCTTCCACACAAGCGTCTGCGCCGTTAACTGACCCATTTGAGCCATTTGCTGAAGTTGAACCATATTAAACGGCCCTGATTGTTGACCATTCAGTGCTACCATGAATGAAACGGATGGAACCGAGGGAGGCGTGTTCATTGCATTCTGCATCTGCTGACCCATATTGTTCATCATGCCGGCCATTTGAGACCCCATGGCACCACCCATCATCATACCAGTCATCATTCCTGCAGGATTCATAGATCCTGTTCCCCCTCCTAAGTTCACTGTGCCCATTTTACCAAGATTTTGAACGCCGGACTTGAGCACTTCTGCCTGTAAATTTAAGGCATGGGCACCGATAAAGTTGCTTTCCGACTGCAGTTTTTGGGCTCTCTGAGCCTCTTCGCGCTGGATACGCATGGTTTCCTTGAGATTCTCGGAATTCATGGCTTGCATCTCCTGCATGTTCTTTATGCCGAGGTCTGCTTGAACACGCATTGTACGAGCTTTGATATCGCCTGTAAGACTCTTCACCTGAGCATAGGCTTCGGAGTCCTTATCTATCTCAAGAGAACTAATGTCTATATGCTTCATCTTCACGCCAAACTCGTCAAGTCGGGGCTTCAACTGTCCTTCAAGATAGTCACTCACCTCATCTATCCGACGTTCCATTTGGACTACTGGCATACCAAGATCTGAAGGCAGATTAGTCACTACCCCTTTTATCTTTCTTACCATCGCGTCCTTTATCTGGTTTTTGAAAGCATCCAAATCAAAGTTCACAAGACGATTGAGTTTGATGAAATTCCTATAATCCTCAAGCGCAAAGGTGAGCGTACCTCTAACAGCCACGGGTACAGGATAGTCCTCCAGACGGGGATCCACTACATCAAAGTAGGGCACGGTAAACTTCACTTGATTACTGCCCTGAAGATTTATAAAATAAATCTCTGCCTGAAAAGGACTTTCCCCACCAAAGGCCAACCCTACGATACTTGAAAGCACAGGGAAGTTGGCAGTTTTTATCGTATCGTCATAAGGCCCCTCAATAAAGTCTTGATTCGGCCCGTTCTTCTGCTTATAAACAAAGACGGCCACTTCGCCATCCTTAACTCTAAGGCTGCTACCATAACGTATGCTGTTTTCACGAGTAGTACTGTTTACGTCCTGTCCAAGAGGTCGCCATTTCCATACGAGGTACTCTGTCTCATCGCAACGGATGACATTCATCAACCCGCCGCCTTTTCCTTTTCCAAAAAGTCCCATAATAATGTTGTACGGTTTTCTATTTCAATTAATTCTCAATATAGTTGTCAGGATATTTTATTTCGTCCGGTGCATCATACATGTAGGGGCGATATTCACCATCATCGTCCATAATCTTGACGGAACTTATCTGGCCTGCCAAAGCACGCTTCTTCTTTAAATAATTTTCCTTGTAATCACTTTTATCACCATCAATATCTGTCCATGTAATTTTGAGGAGTTGAGATTCCACCTCTTTATAATTATATTCATCTGGTGTCTCAAGTTCATCAAGTTTCAACATTAAATTCTCATACTGTGCCTTAGCTTGTGGTTCAACAGCTTTCGAATTATTATGAGAAACAATCATATATCCAATAAGCGCTATTACTACAACTCCGGCAACAGCACCCAACCCTATCCAAAGTTTTTTGTTTGAATTCTTCTTCATGTAAGCCTTAATCTGCTCATATTCTGGTTCCCCACTAAGTGAGAAATGAGCTTTGGCTACAACCTGTGCCATCTTTGCTTTCCAGACTTGTCCCATTCGCTTTTCGTAACTTTGCTTGTAGAATTTGTTATAAAGTATATATCCTGCTATACCCAATGGAACAACACCGGCACCACCAAATAGACATAATGGCAAACCAACAACAATAAGGACTATACTGAATACAAACCAAGCAATGAGTGAACCTGACATTCTATTTCCGTCCTTTATATAAGTGGATGCTGTAGTAAGAAATTCTATAATATCAGCCTTAGCTGTAGGAATTGGATAAGCCTTTATTAAACTTGATGCTTGATTAAAGATTTCTTCTTCATTGTATTCTTTCCTCTCTGACTCAATTTTTGTTAACTGATTAAAAAGATCCGTAATAGAAGAAACCGCTTTTACATTAGTAAAAACATATCCACACTCACTACATTTAACAGAACCTGGCACTACCGGAGATCCGCAATTGGGGCACTTTGTAACATTGCCATATTTCTCATTTGCAGGTGGCACAGGCTTGAGCCAATCTGTTTCTCGCTTCATTTTAGCGAGACGACCCTCAATAACTACATCCAGTTCATCGGGATCCACACCTTCTTGAGCTGCTCTTTTGTGAAGAACTGCACGTTCTTTGTCTGTCAATACACCATCGGCAAGAGCTGCCTCGATGAATTCTTCTAATGATTTTGAAAATGCCATAATTTTAAATATTTAATGAGTTATTTCTAATTTCATTTTTTTACGAGATTACGAACTCCATTTCCTGATTTATATTTCCGACGGCAAAATTACTGCTTTCTTTTCACTTCGTTATGGTTCATTTTGGTTCATTTCCAGTTCATTTTGGTTCAAACGGAGAATAATGGTGCAAAAAAGGCGAGGAATGTGCACTTTTCGGAACGTGACGCTCTCCATGTTCCAATTATTTCGTAACTTTGCAGCGTTTCCTTGAGAGTGAAAACTTGAGGTAAGGACTCTGCGGTTGTTCCAGACAACGAAATCGGCAAAATTTCACCCAGCGACCTGCAATCAGAGCCTGATATGTGTGACTCTTCCCTCCCCCTCGGTACGATGGCGGAGGACATCATACATTTCCAGGCGTGAAGAGGCTGCATGCCGGTTGCTTAGGTGTTTGCCGATACCTGTTGTCTGGGCGTGACAGTCAAGTCTTCACGCCTTTTTTGGCCTACAATATAAACTTGAACCAAAATGAACCGAAGAGACTTGAAGTTATTTTCGTAACTTCGCGCAGGATTTTAAGGATGAAAAAATCGGCAGACATCTCAAAGTTCAATCTGAGGCTCCGCAAGGAGGTGGAAGAGAGAATGGGCGCACATGTCAATACGCCCAAGGATTTTGTGCGTCTGCACGACATGGTCTTCAGCGAACTCCACGTCGGCATCAGTATCAGCACGCTCAAACGTTACTGGGGATACGTGTCAGCGCCGGCGCACTATCAGCCCAATCTTTTTACGCTCAACACTCTGACGCACTTCGTGGGCTATCGCGATTGGGAGGCCTTCATCGCCGGCGACAAAAAGAAAGCGACACCCGGCAAAACCGAGCGTCGCAAGAAGATGGAGGCTGCTCTCTCTCGCATAGAGAGCCAGATGACCCGCCTCGGGGAGGAGGTGGCCATGCTGCACAGGCTACTGCATGAGGATGAATAGTATGCCGTGCTTGTTTCCACATACGTAATTGACGGGCGCCGCACCCTGCATCACGACGTCTTCGAGATACAGCGCTTCGCCCTTTATGAAGAGGTGGCAACGGAAGGTGTCGCCTACGCTCAGTTTGCTCCCCACACTGCTCTCCACCGCGAAACGGTGGTGTCCGATGCAGCGAAACACGCACTCGTGATCGGGCTGCCACATCACCCGCAACCTGTCATCCACGCATATCTCGTCGGCACTCAGGCTCTCGGACAGCAGCGGCGTACTCTCCAGACCTCCCGCCGACGCCGTGCGGTGGCAGAAGGCGGCCCACGACTGATAGCCCACATACTGGCTCAGGATGTCCAACGTGGCACGCCGCTGCCCGCCGTCGCTGCTCACATAGCCATACAGACGCTTCAGCGTGCTCACGCTCACGCTCTGACGTGTTTTCTCAAAGATGCTCTCCGCAAGAATGTCGAAGTCCCGGGCCGTCTGCATCGTGCGTCCGGCCACGGCCTCTATCTGCTTGCGCAGCGCACGTTCATTATTATTCTCTTCTGTCATTGCCGCTAAGTGTTTCGGTGAGGACGTTTGTATATTGGTTGTTGATATAGTCGCCCAGTGCTATATAGAGGGCCATGCTTTCCTGCTCTGTGAGCTTGCCGTCCCATTCTTTCTGCATGGCTTGCACCTCCTTCATTCCCCGGAGATAGAAGTGGGTCGATTGCTGGGTCAAATCCCTCTTTCTCCGCGGCGATAAAGGCTGCGCTGTCTCTCCCCGTAGCGTATCAAGGAAGGCCGCGTAGCCCATTTCTGCCATCAGTTTGTCGATACGGCGGCAACCCCGCTCTTTCTCTTCCGCGTAGAAGTTGGCGGCGGGCACGGCCTTCGTGACGGTAGGATCCTCCCCTCCTTGGGGGAGGTTGGAGGGGGCCTTTACCGCGGCAGGGCGGGACTTCACGGTGTCGTTCTGGTCGCCGTCTGTTGTCTGTTGTCCGTTGTCAACATGCACGGCCACCACGGCTATTATGCCCAGCATTATGCCGCCTGCCAGCGTCAGCCATCGCCGGCGCCGGTCCACGCGGGCAAGGGCCTCCCGCAACTCTTGGGCTCCGTTGTAGCGCCGCGTAAGTTTCGCCGTGCAGCGTCGCACCACGGGAGCGTACATCGCTCCCAGACGCAGCTCCCGAAGTATCACGCCGAGGCTGTATATATCGTTACGCACGTCGGGACTGCCGCCTTTCTGCTGCTCGGGCGACACATACGCCGGCGTGCCCGCTGCCTGCTTCAGCACAGCGTAGTTGTCGGCATCGGCCAGCCCGAAATCGATGATTTTGAGGTTATGGCCGTTGTCCGTGACGAGGATATTCTGGGGCTTCAGGTCACGGTGCACCACCTGATGGGCATGCACCCACGCCACAGTCTCCACCATCTGTTCGGCCAAGCGGCGGCGCTCCGCGCGGCTGCCTACGAAGGCATCGAGCGTGAGGCCCTGCACATATTCCATCACGAGGCACTCACCAAGGCCCTCCACCGGCTCCAGACCCACGGCCTTCACCACACAGGGGTGACTCAGCCGCGTCAGTACGTCATATTCTTTCTGCAACAGACCCTCGTAAAACGCCTGCCCCACGTATTCCTTCTTCAGGCACTTCAACACCCACCACTGGCCTTGTCGCCGCGCTTTCAAGAGACGGCAATAGGCTCCCTCGGCCATCTCTTCGATTTCGAAAAAGTCGCGCTCATCCACCGCACGGCTGTTTGCTACGGGAGGCGAAAGTATGCCGGAAGGCAGGATTGTTGGGTTGGGGGACATGAGATGGGGAAAATGCTGCGCGAAGGGCTGCATAGCTTATTGCATGCAAAAATACAACAAAGCGGGGATATAACCAAACGTCCCCCCTAAAAAACCTTTATTACACCCGCGCCACATTACAAAAAATGTGAGTGTATATCAAAAATCTTTCTTTTTTTATTATCAACTGCTGATTTTTATGTATTTTTGCGAGCAGAAACTTTACTGACCGACACGCGGACTTCTCTTGTCCCAACTATTCCCCCCTCTTCAACTATGACTATGCGTAAACGTCTCTCCATCCTCTTTGGTTTGCTGGCCTTCTGCTTCGGTGCGGTGCAGGCCCAGACTCAGTACCAGAACTTCACGCTCGGCGAGAACCAGCACCTCCTGGGCAACAGCACGAGCGACACGGGCTACACCTCGGGCTCCTCCGCCAACAAGGGCGACGTCACCGTGGCCTCCTACATCAAAGGCAGCCTCTACAAAAAGCTGACAAACTGCAAGGCCGTAGGCATACGCTTCTGCATGCCCTCCAACGCGCAGGTGAAAAAGGTGACGCTCCACAAAAACTCGAAGGCTGAAATCTACAGCCAGGTGCCCGCAAAGATTACGATGGGCTGGAACTACGTGCCCTTCGACACGCCGCAGAAGTTGGACGCCACGGGCGTGTACATCTCCTACACTTACGTGCAGGACATGATGAGCCTCGGCATCGCCCACTGGCCCGACATGGCGGAAGGCGGCTACTGGACTTGCTTCGAAGGCCAGTGGTTCGACTGGAGCCAGTACTACGGCGCCGTGTGCATACAGCTCGTGGTGGAGGCTGACCCTCTGCCGGACTACGGACTGGGCTTCAACAGCGTGGTAAACAACCCCGTCATTCAGGATGAGGAGGGACAGCTCAAGGTGAACCTCGTGAGCAACAGCAAGAAGAGCATCAACAGCTTTGACTACAGCCTGACGGTGGGCGAAACCGTGAGCACGGGCTCCGTCACGCTGGACCAGCCCCTGGAAGCCGGCCTCGACAAGCAGACTTCCGCCTTCGTTACCGTTCCTGCCCAGAGCGCCTACGGCAACTACGCCTCCTCGTTGAGCATCACCGGCGTAAACGGTGAGGCTCTCGAAGCCGTGACGGCCACAAAGACCTTCACGCTGCCCGTCTATACGCGCAGGGCCGGCCACCGCTCCGTAATGGAAGAATACACCGGCACGGCCTGCGGCAACTGCCCCCGCGGATGGTACGCCATGGACTATCTCGACGCCACCTACCCCGACCGCTTCATCGGCATCGCCCTGCATCAGTACAACTCCGCCGACCCTATGTACTGCACCCGCTACGCCAGCCTCGGCTTCAGCGCCGCACCTATGTGTAAGATAGACCGCAAAATCACCACCGACCCTTACTACGGCACCACCAACCTTGGCATTGACCTCGACGTGGAGGAACAAAGCCAGATTGCCCCGCCCGTGGACGTGAGCGTCAGCGGCATGATTTCCGACAACCACGCGAAAGTGGACTGCACCGCCGACATCGAATTCCTCTGCGACGTGCCGAAATACACCGTCGCCTTCGTCCTCACGGCCGACAGTCTGTCCGGCGAGGGAAGCCTCTGGCAGCAGACCAACTCCTATCAGATTGCCAAGGCCGGCCCCCTCTACGTCCTGCCCCAGATGCCGGGCTTCGCCGAATTCTTCTCCGGCGGGAAATATGGCCAGGAAAATGTCAGCCTCGTCTTCAACGACGTGATGATAGGCTCCTCCTACAGCACCTCCGGCACTAACGCCACCAAGAGCATCGGTACGTCCCACAAGGCCGGCGACAAGGTCACAAGCACCTACACCTGCAACATCGCCGCCAGTGCCAAGGCTAAGGCAGCCCTGAACTACGACAAAATCTACGTCATTGCCCTCGTGCTCGACAACAAGGGCAACATCGTCAATGCCGCCCGCGCCAAGGTGACACCTATTCCCGAGGGCATCAGTGAGAAGAACCTTAACCTTGACCTTAACCTTAACCATGCGACCTACGACCTCTGTGGCCGTCCCGTAACCTCCGCCGCCGCATCCTCCGCCCCCAATCTCCTGATAGAGCGCCGCGCCGACGGCACCGTGCGCAAAGTCCTTACGAGATAGCCAAGGGGGAATAAGCCTTGGAACGACATAACCTTCTGATAATGTCGTGGCCGCCGCTCAACGATTGAGCGGCGGCCACTTTCTTACCTATGCAGCCGCCTCATCATAGGCCCGATAGCCCCTTCTAATTTCAACTTCTTCCCATTTAATTTGCACTAATCCTCTTTTAATTTGAAATAGTCCTCTTTTAATTTGAAATAGTCCTCTTTTAATTTGAAATAGTTCCCATTTAATTTTCTCCTACCTCTCTTTTAGTGAAAATTAAATGGGAAGAAGTGAAAATTAAATGGGAACTATTTCCGGCGGGAAAGGGAGGAAGTGCGGGGGCTTCTGCCGGCCTTTCCCCTCAAAAGAAAAAATGCCCCGCGGCATCGCGCCGCAGGGCATTACAAAAGTATTGTGGTGTAGAGTTATTCGGCTGTTTCCTCAGCTACTGCCTCTTCGGCGGGAGCTTCGGGTGCCGTGGCCTCGGCGGGAGCAGCAGGAGCCTCGGTGGCAGCGGCGGCCTTGCGGCTGCGGCGCGTGCGGGTCTTCTTCTGTACCTTTTCCATGTTCTCATCATAGTCCACGAGCTCAATGAAGCACATGGGAGCGGCGTCGTCCTTGCGGTAGCCGGTCTTGATGATGCGGGTGTAGCCGCCGGGACGGTCGGCCACCTTCTGGCTGATCTCCTTGAAGAGCTCGGTGACGGCCTGCTTGTCCTGCAGGTAGCTGAACACTACGCGACGATGGTTGGTGGTGTCTTCCTTAGACTTGGTGATAAGGGGCTCTACGTACTTCTTCAGAGCCTTGGCCTTGGCGACAGTCGTAGTGATTCTTTTGTGCTTGATCAGGGCTACGGCCATGTTGGACAGCATGGCTGCGCGGTGACTGGCAGTACGACTGAGATGGTTGAATTTCTTATTGTGTCTCATTTTTTTGTTTTAAGTTGAAGTGTGGGGACTGAGCGTGTCTCAGTCTAACTTGTACTTTGTAATGTCGGTTCCAAACGACAGATTCTGACTCGCGAGCAAATCATCAAGCTCGGTGAGCGATTTCTTGCCGAAGTTGCGGAACTTCAAGAGGTCGGCCTTGTTGAGCTGAACGAGGTCGCCGAGGGTCTCTACGTTGGCTGCCTTGAGGCAGTTGAGAGCGCGCACGGAGAGGTTCAGGTCGGTGAGCTTTGTCTTGAGCTGCTGACGCATGCGGAGCACTTCTTCGTCGAACTCCTGAGGACGTGAGTCCAGGACGTTGTCGAGGGTGATGCGCTCGTCGGAGAAGAGGGCAAAATGCTGGATGAGTATTCTTGCGGCCTCTCTCAGGGCGTCCTTCGGGTGGATGGAGCCGTCCGTGGTGATTTCCAGCACGAGGCAGTCGTAGTCGGTCTTCTGCTCGACACGGCAGGGCTCAACGCTGTACTTCACGTTGCGGATGGGGGTGTAAATAGAATCGATTGGGAGCTGATTGATGGCTGTGCAGAAGATGCGGTTTTCCTCAGCGGGAACCCATCCACGGCCTTTGTTGATGGTCAGCTCTATCTGCATCGTGGCTTTAGAGTCTAAATGACAAATCACCAGTTCGGGATTCAACACTTCAAACCCTGTGAGATACTTGCCGAGGTCACCTGCGCGGAACTCTGTTGTGTTGCTGAGGGTGACGGCAATTTTCTCTTCCGCGAATTCTTCTACTATTTGCCTGAAGCGCACTTGCTTCAGATTGAGTATCATGTTCGTCACGTCTTCCCTTACTCCAGGCACGGAGGCAAACTCGTGGTCAACGCCGTCTATCTTGATGGTGTTGATAGCGAAACCTTCGATGGAAGTGGAGAGCAGGATGCGGCGGAGGGCGTTGCCAATGGTATGACCAAAGCCGGGCTCCAAGGGACGGAATTCAAACTTTCCGTACTTGGGGTCGTCTTCCACCATGATTACTCTGTCAGGCTTTTGAAATGCTAGTATCGCCATGAATGTAAATTCTATTTTTTTAATTAGTTCTTAGAGTAGAGCTCGACGATGAGCTGCTCCTTGATGTTCTCGGGGATGTCCTCGCGCTCGGGCTTGTGGAGGAACTTGCCGCTCTTGGAGGCTTCGTCCCACTCAATCCATGCATACTTGCTGTGATTGAACCCAGCGAGGGCGTCGGCGATGACTTCAAGGCTCTTGCTGCGCTCGCGGACTCCGACAATCTGGCCGGGCTTCACGCTGTAGGAAGCGATGTTTACCACCTTGCCGTCTACGACGATGTGCTTGTGGTTCACGAGCTGGCGGGCTGCAGCACGGGTGGGAGCGATGCCGAGACGATAAACGACGTTGTCGAGGCGGCACTCGAGACCCTGAAGAAGGAGCTCACCGGTAATGCCGGTGGCAGCGGCTGCCTTGTCGAAGAGGTTGCGGAACTGCTTTTCGAGCACGCCATAGGTGTACTTGGCCTTCTGCTTTTCTGCGAGCATGACGCCGTATTCAGAGGTCTTGCGACGGCGGCTGTTGCCGTGCTGGCCGGGAGGATAGTTGCGCTTAGCAAGTACCTTGTCGGGGCCGAAGATGGCCTCGCCGAACTTACGAGCAATACGAGATTTAGGACCTGTATATCTTGCCATAATCTTTTGTTTAATGTTTAATGTTTAACGTTGAAGTGGATTATACGCGGCGACGCTTGGGAGGACGGCAGCCGTTGTGAGGCAGGGGAGTAACGTCGATGATTTCGATGACTTCGATACCTGCGCCGTGGATGGCGCGGATGGCGCTTTCACGACCGTTGCCGGGACCCTTGACGTATGCCTTCACTTTGCGCAGGCCGAGGTCATAAGCGACCTTGGCGCAATCCTGTGCGGCCATCTGTGCAGCGTAGGGAGTGTTCTTCTTGCTGCCACGGAAACCCATCTTACCAGCGCTGGACCAGCTGATGACCTGGCCTTCGCTGTTGGCAAGAGATACGATGATATTGTTGAAAGAGCTGTGCACGTGAAGCTGACCCTGTGCGTCAACTTTTACTACGCGCTTCTTTGCAGAGACGGTTTTCTTTGCCATATCTTATAAATGTGTTTTATTACTTCGTTGCCTTCTTCTTGTTTGCAACGGTCTTCTTCTTACCCTTGCGGGTGCGAGCGTTGTTCTTTGTACTCTGTCCGCGGAGGGGAAGACCGATACGATGGCGGATGCCGCGATAGCAACCGATGTCCATCAGGCGCTTGATGTTGAGCTGAATCTCGCTGCGGAGATCACCTTCAACCTTGTAGTCGGCACCGATGATTTCACGGATCTTGGCAGCCTGGTCGTCTGTCCAGTCGCAAACCTTAATGTCTCTGTTCACGCCGGCTTTGTCCAAAATTTGACCGGCACTACTGCGACCTATTCCGAAAATATAGGTCAGGGCGATTTCACCTCGCTTGTTCTGAGGTAAATCTACACCAACAATTCTTATTGCCATATAGTTGAATTTGGTTTTTTACGAAGATTTAACCCTGACGCATCTTGAACTTAGGGTTCTTCTTGTTAATCACAAACAGGCGGCCCTTGCGACGTACAATCTTGCAGTCGGGGGTGCGCTTTTTGAGGGATGCTCTTGTTTTCATTTTATTTTTTGTTTATTTGTAGCGATAGGAGATTCTGCCGTTGGTGAGGTCGTAGGGGCTCATTTCCACCTTGACCTTGTCGCCTGGCAGGATCTTGATGTAGTGCATACGCATCTTTCCGGAAATACCGGCACGGATGGTGTGGCCGTTCTCCAACTCTACACGGAACATGGCGTTGCTCAGGGCTTCTACCACGGTGCCGTCTTGCTCAATGGCGTTTTGCTTTGACATATTCTTTTTTTAATATTGTTTTCCTTCAATGCGTTCTATCTCTTCGAAAGAGGAGAGGATGTCTGCCTTGCCGTTGTGGATGGCTATGCTGTGCTCGAAATGGGCGGCGGGCTTGCCGTCGCGGGTGGTGATGCTCCATTTGTCGGAGAGCATGGCTACCTCGCGGCTGCCCATGGTTATCATGGGCTCGATGGCGATGCAGAGTCCGTTCTTGATTTGCTTTCCTGCTCCGCGCTTGCCGTAGTTGGGCACTGCGGGGTCTTCGTGCATCTCGCGGCCCACACCGTGGCCTACGAACTCTCTGACTACGCCGTAGCCTTGTGCTTCGCAATGCTGCTGCACGGCAAAACCTATGTCGCCGATACGGCGACCGGGGAGTGCCGTCTCGATGCCCTTATAGAGGGCTTCTTTCGTGGTTTTCAGCAGCTGGCGCACTTCTGCTTTGACTTCGCCCACGCAGAACGTGTAGCAAGAATCGCCGCAGAAGCCTTCCAGACAGGCTCCGCAATCTACTGACAGAATGTCGCCGTCGCGAAGTTCGCGGGCATCGGGCACGCCGTGCACCACGATGTTGTTGACGGAGGCACAGATGCTGGCGGGAAACTCGGGGCCGTAAGGATTGGGGAATCCCTTGAACACGGGCGTGCCGCCATTGTCCCGGATAACCTGCTCAGCCAAGGTGTCCAGCGCGAGCGTCGTGACACCTGGCTTGAGCTGGCGGGCTATCTCGGTGAGCGTCTGGCTTACCAACAGGTTGGCGCGGCGCAGAAGCTCTATCTCATCTTCTGTCTTGAGATATATCATTGTGTGAAAAGACCTCGGCTTCGCTTAGCCGCGGTTATTACGAACATGACCGGCGTTGAGCAGACCATCGTAGTGGCGCACGAGCAGGTGGCTCTCAATCTGCTGCAGGGTGTCGAGGACTACGCCCACAAGAATGAGGAGGCTGGTGCCGCCGAAGAACTGTGCAAAGCCCTGCTTGATGCCGAAGATGCCGGCGAAGGCAGGCAGGATGGCGATGAGAGCGATGAACAGGGAGCCAGGGAACGTGATGTGAGACATAACGTTATCCAGGAAATCGGCGGTTTCCTTACCGGGCTTGACGCCGGGGATGAAACCGTTGTTGCGCTTCATGTCTTCGGCCATCTGAACGGGGTTCATGGTGATGGCGGTGTAGAAGTACGTGAACGCGATGATGAGGACAACGAAAATGGCGTTGTAGAGTACACTCGTGTGATCCATAAGCTGTGTCATTACCCAACTGTGGCTGCCGCTCATGTTGGCGAGAGTCAGGGGTATGAACATGATGGCCTGGGCGAAGATGATAGGCATTACGTTGGCAGCGAAGAGCTTCAGGGGGATGTACTGACGTGCACCGCCGATCTGACGACCGCCTTCGATGCGCTTGGCGTACTGCACGGGCACCTTGCGGACGGCCTTGACCAGAATGATGGCGAGGGCCATCACGAAGAGAAGGGCGATAACCTCAAAGAGGAACTTCACAAGGCCGCCGCCTTCTGCGCTATAGAGGGCAGAGGTCAGTTCCTCACCCAGAGCGGAAGGCATGCGTGCGATGATACCAATCATAATGATCATGGAGACGCCGTTGCCTATGCCCTTGTCGGTGATGCGCTCACCGAGCCAAAGGATAAACATACTGCCGGCTGCCAGAATGACGGTGCTGGAGAGCATGAACAGGAATCCGTCGCCTACCATGAAGGCTCCCGTGCCCTGTGTCTGGGCATGGAGGTTAATCATGTAGGTGGGAGCCTGGAAGAGGAGGATGAACACTGTCAGCCAGCGTGTGTACTGGTTGATCTTGCGTCGTCCGCTCTCGCCCTCGCGCTGCATTTTCTGGAAATACGGCACGGCGACTGCCAGGAGCTGAATCACAATCGAGGCTGAAATGTAAGGCATGATTCCCAGTGCGAAAACAGAGGCATTGGAGAATGCACCACCAGAGAACATGTTCAGCAAGGACATCAGGCCTTCGCTAGTCTGCGACTGCAGACGCTCTAGGCCTGCGGGGTCAATACCGGGAAGCACCACAAAGGAGCCGAAACGGTAGATGGCTATAAAGCCAATCGTAATAAGGATGCGCATACGCAAATCCTCAATACGCCAAATGTTCTTGATAGTCTCGATTATCTTCTTCATTGTAGTAAGGTGTAAAGAAGGTTAGAGTTTTGTTGCGGTGCCACCGGCGGCGGTAATGGCTTCCTCGGCCTTCTTGGAGAAGGCGTGGGCTTCCACTTCGAGCTTGGCGGTGAGCTTGCCGTTGCCAAGAATCTTCACGAGAGCACTCTTCTTAATGAAGCCAGCAGCAACGAGTTCGGCGATGCCGATCTTCTCCAGGCTCTTGGCCTGGGCGAGTGCTTCAAGGACGCTAAGGTTGATACCCTTATATTCAACACGGTTGATATTCTTGAAACCATGCTTAGGCAGACGGCGCTGAAGGGGCATCTGACCACCTTCGAAACCAATCTTCTTGCTATAGCCGGAGCGCTGCTTGGCACCCTTGTGACCGCGGGTAGAGGTACCGCCCATGCCGGAGCCGGGGCCGCGACCAATACGCTTGCGGGAGGATACGGAGCCTGCAGCAGGCTGTAAGGTATTTAATTTCATAATGCAGATTTCTGTTTAAGGATTATTCTGTTACGGTTACCAAGTGAGCTACCTTGCGGATCATACCGCGGAGTACAGGGCTGTCCTCCTTTTCAACAGTATGATACAACTTGGTCAGGCCAAGTGCGTCAAGAGTACGCTTCTGGTCTTTGGGAGCGTGGATGCGGCTCCTTGTTTGCTGAATTTTGATAGTTGCCATAATTGTTGAAATTTATTATTAGCCACGGAATACTTTCTCTATGCTGATGCCACGCTGCTCAGCCACCTGGCGAGCGTCGCGCATTTCGCTGAGGGCCTTGATGGTGGCCTTCACGAGGTTGTGGGCGTTGGAACTGCCCTTACTCTTGGCAAGGACGTCCTTGATGCCTACGCTCTCGAGGACGGCACGCATGGCGCCGCCGGCTACCACGCCGGTACCTTCAGAGGCAGGGAGGAGGAGCACCTCAGCACCGCCATACTTGGCAATCTGCTTGTGAGGCACTGTACCGTTGATAACGGGGACTTTTACTAAATTCTTCTTTGCGGACTCTACGCCTTTGGCGATGGCGGCGGTAACTTCGCCAGCCTTACCCAGGCCTGTACCGATGACACCCTTACCGTCACCTACTACTACAATAGCAGCAAAAGTGAAAGTACGGCCACCCTTGGTAACTTTGGTCACGCGATTGATAGCAACCAGTCTATCTTTTAATTCTTCGCTGTTTACGTTTACTCTGTTTGCCATAATCTTTTAGAATTTAAGACCCCCTTTGCGGGCTCCGTCAGCAACTTCTTTAACACGGCCGTGATAGAGGTAACCGTTACGATCGAATACTACGGTCGTGATGCCGGCCTCTATGGCCTTCTGAGCAATAGCTTCACCCACCTTGGCGGCCTGCTCCTTCTTGGGCATAGTCTCCATACCCAGACTGGAAGCGGCGACAAGCGTGGTGGCAGTCTCGTCATTGATAATCTGAACGTAAATCTGCTTATTGCTTCTGAACACGCTCATGCGGGGACGCTCAGCGGTGCCAGAAATCTTATTGCGAACGCGAAATTTAATCTTTGCGCGACGCTGTTCTTTTTGCTTTGTCATAATCTTACGGTATTAAACTTATTTAGCACCTGCGGACTTACCGCTCTTACGACGAATCTGCTCGCCGATATAGAGGATACCCTTGCCCTTATAAGGTTCAGGCTTGCGGAAAGAACGGATCTTGCTGCAAACCATGCCGAGGAGCTGCTTATCGGCGCTCTCAAGGCAGATGTAAGGGTTCTGGTTACGCTCCATTTTGGTGGTAACGGTGATTTCTTTAGGAAGCTGGACTACGATGGGGTGAGTGTAACCGAGCGTGAAGGTTATCAGGTTGCCCTGATTCTCTACGCGGTAACCTACGCCTACGAGTTCCATTTCCTTCTTGTAACCTTCGCTCACGCCGACAACCATGTTGTTGACAAGGGCACGATACAGACCGTGGAAGGCCTGCTTCTGCTTCTGGGCAACTTCACTGTTCTCGTCGATGGCGAATTTTACCTGACCGTCTTCGATTGTGACAACGATGGAAGGATCAACAGCTTGGCTAAGCTCACCCTTCGGACCTTTGACGGTCACTACATTATCCTGGACGTTAACCGTAACGCCGGCAGGAATGTTAATCGGCAATTTACCAATTCTTGACATTCTGTGTTCCTCCTATTAATAAACGTAGCAAAGAACTTCACCGCCGATCTTGAGCTCGGCAGCCTCTTTGTCAGTCATTACACCTTTGGACGTGGAGATAATGGCTATACCCAGTCCGTTAATTACGCGGGGCATATCACGATAGCCGGTGTACTTGCGGAGACCGGGGGTAGAGACGCGGGTCAGGTTCTTGATAGCATTAACCTTGGTCTGAGGATTGTACTTCAGAGCAATCTTAATGGTACCCTGAGGGCCGTCTTCCTCGAACTTGTAGTTGAGGATGTAGCCCTTTTCAAAAAGGATTTTGGTGATGTCCTTCTTCAAATTTGACGCGGGCACTTCCACTACACGGTGCTTGGCCATGATAGCGTTGCGCAGACGGGTCAAATAATCTGCTATAGGATCTGTCATTTGTTAATAAAGTTTTTAATTAATCGGGACTGTCCCGACAATATTAAATAAAGTGAACTGTGTGTGTTACTCTTAGTTTACCAGCTGGCCTTGCGTACGCCGGGGATGAGGCCCTGAGAGGCCATCTCGCGGAACTGGATACGGCTCAGACCGAACTGACGGATGTAACCCTTGGGACGACCCGTGAGCTTGCAGCGGTTGTGCAGGCGGATGGGGTTAGCATTGCGGGGTATCTTCTGGAGCTTACGAGCAGCCTCGTAGGCTTCAACGGGATCCTCGCTCTTGTTAACGATTTCCTTCAGGGCAGCACGCTTAGCGGCATACTTGGCTACCAGGCGGGCACGCTTTACTTCGCGTGCCTTCATTGACTCTTTTGCCATGTCGTATTAGTTGTTTTTAGCGTTCTTAAAAGGTAATCCGAATTCCTTGAGCAGAGCGTAGCCTTCCTCATCCGTCTTGGCGGTGGTGACGAAGGTGATGTTCATACCCAGCAGACGATCGATAGCGTCGATGTTGATTTCAGGGAAGATTATCTGTTCCTGAATACCGAGGGTGTAGTTACCGCGGCCGTCAAACTTGCTCTCGATACCCTTGAAGTCACGGATACGGGGCAGGGCGACGCGCACGAGTTTCTCGAGGAACTCATACATGCGCTCACGACGCAGGGTTACCATGACGCCGATAGGCATCTTCTTACGGAGTTTGAACTGGGCAACGTCCTTCTTGGACATCGTTGCAACGGCCTTCTGGCCGGTGATAGCAGTAAGTTCGTTGATGGCCACCTCGATAATCTTCTTGTCGGCGGTAGCCATGCCGAGACCCTGATTGATGACAATCTTCTTCAGGGCGGGAATCTGCATGGCAGACGAGTAGTTAAACTGCTTCTGAAGAGCCGGAGCGATGCGCTCGGCATATTCTTGCTTGAGTTGTGCTGTATTTGCCATTACTTAATCTCCTCTCCTGATTTTTTAGCATAACGAACTAACTTACCCTCCTCATTGCGCTTGCGGCCAATGCGGGTGGGCTTGCCGGTCTTGGGATCTACCACATTCAGGTTGCTGATATGGATAGGAGCCTCGATTTCCACGAAACCGCCTTGAGGATTCTTGGCGCTGGGCTTCTGGCTCTTCTTGACCATGTTGACACCTTCCACTACGGCGCGCTGCTTCTCCACGAGCACGCGGGTCACTTTGCCCGTCTTGCCCTTGTTCTCGCCAGCGTTCACGTAAACGGTGTCGCCTTTCTTAATATGTAATTTTGCCATTACTTTGTCTCTTTTTTTAGATTAAAGTACTTCGGGTGCGAGTGAAACGACCTTCATATTGACGGCGCGGAGTTCGCGAGCCACGGGGCCGAAGATACGGCTGCCGCGGAGTTCACCTGCATTGTTGAGCAGTACACAGGCATTGTCGTCGAAACGGATGTAGGAACCGTCGGCGCGACGGATTTCCTTCTTCGTGCGAACGATCAGAGCCTTAGATACGGCACCCTTCTTGATTTCACTGGACGGAATGACGTTCTTTACAGAAACTACAATCACGTCGCCCACAGAGGCGTAACGACGCCTTGTGCCACCGAGCACGCGGATGCAGAGGCACTCGCGGGCACCGCTGTTATCAGCTACGGTTAATCTGGATTCTGTCTGTATCATTTTTACTTAGCTCTTTCTACGATTTCTACTACTCTCCAGCGCTTGGTCTTGCTCAGAGGGCGAGTCTCCATGATGGCAACGGTGTCGCCTACATTGCACTCGTTCTTCTCATCGTGAGCATGATACTTCTTCGTCTTGGAGACAAACTTACCATAAATAGGGTGCTTTTCCTTGAACTTAGCAGCGACGACAATGGTCTTGTCCATCTTGTTGCTAACTACAACACCCTGGCGGGTCTTTCTAAGATTTCTTTCTTCCATGTCGTAAATTATTTGTTAAGTTCATATTCGCGGAGCACAGTCTTCAGCTGGGCAATCGTACGACGCGCGGCCTTAATCTGTGCAGGGTTCTCCAGGGGAGATACGCTGTGGTTGAGGAGGAGCTGCTGATACTTGGCTACCTCGGTCTCAACGCGCTCTGCCAGTTCGTTGGCAGGGATTTGACGGATTTCTGCAATTTTCATAATTAAGCGTTTTTGTCGTAGTCGTGTCTAACAATAAACTTGGTGGTCACAGGGAGTTTCTGTGCGGCCAGGCGGAGGGCTTCCTTAGCCACTTCGAAGGGCACGCCGTCAATCTCGAAGATGATACGACCGGGAGTGATGGGGAATACATAACCCACGGGGTCACCCTTACCTTTACCCATACGTACGTCGGCAGGCTTCTTGGTAATGGGTTTGTCGGGGAAGATGCGAATCCAGCTCTGACCTTCACGCTGCATGTAACGGGTCATGGCTACACGGGCGGCCTCAATCTGGCGACCGGTAATCCAGTGCGTGTCAAGGCTCTTTATGCCGAAGCTACCGAAAGCCAGCTGGTTGCCGCGCTGGGCGTTACCCTTGCAGCGGCCTTTTTGCGGTCTGCGATATTTTGTTCTTTTAGGCTGTAACATAACTAGAATTCAATTAACGGTTGTTGTTTCTCTTGTTACGGAAACCACGTCCTCCGCGGCCATTTTCGGGGCGGCGTGTCTCCTTCTCAGGAGTGAAGTTAGGAGCAAGGTCCTTCTTGCCATACACCTCACCGCGGCAGATCCACACCTTGATGCCAAGGATACCTACCTTAGTGAGAGCCTCAGTCTGACAATAGTCGATGTCTGCGCGGAAAGTGTGCAGGGGAGTACGACCCTCCTTGAACATTTCGCTGCGGGCGATTTCAGCACCGTTCAGACGTCCGGAAATCTGGACCTTAATACCTTCTGCACCCATGCGCATCGTATTGGCAATAGCCATCTTGATAGCGCGGCGGTATGCAATCTTACCCTCCACCTGACGGGCGATGCTGCGACCAACGATCACAGCGTCAAGGTCGGGTTTCTTTATCTCGAAGATGTTGATCTGAACCTCCTTGTCGGTGATCTTCTTCAACTCTTCCTTGAGCTTGTCAACTTCCTGTCCACCCTTACCAATGATCAGACCGGGGCGAGAGGTGCACACGGTGATGGTAATGAGTTTGGGAGTGCGCTCGATAACAATACGAGATACACTGGCTTTGGCAAGACGGGCGTCAAGGTACTTGCGGATTTTGGTATCCTCAAGAATGTTGTCGCCGAAGTTGCGGCCACCGTACCAATTCGAGTCCCAACCGCGGACGATGCCGAGGCGGTTACTTATCGGATTAACTTTTTGTCCCATTCTTTTTACTTTTTAATCATTAGTCTTGGTGTCAACGAACACGGTCACGTGGTTCGAGCGCTTGCGGATTCTGTAGCCGCGGCCCTGAGGTGCAGGGCGCATACGCTTCAGCGTAGCACCTTCGTCCACGAAGATCTTAGTTACGAACAGTTCGCCTTCATCAGCCTTGCGGTCGTTTTTCACTTCCCAGTTGGCGATGGCAGAGCGAAGCAGTTTCTCGAGGTCAATAGAAGCGGCCTTCTTGCTGAAATGCAAGGTAGCCAGTGCGCGGTTCACTTCCATGCCGCGGACCAGGTCAGCGACGTAGCGCATCTTGCGGGGGGAAGTGGGCACGTTGCGCAGAACGGCGATGTTCTGCGTCTTGCGGGCTTCTTTTCTAGCTTGAGCAGCTATTCTTTTTCTTGCTCCCATTATTAATTACTTTTTTTTAATTCTGGATTGATTGAGCCTGTGAGCGAAGATTACTTCTTCTTCTGACCGGCGTGGCCGCCGAACTTGCGGGTGGGTGCGAACTCGCCCAGCTTGTGGCCGACCATATTCTCGGTTACATACACAGGAATGAACTTGTTACCGTTGTGCACTGCAATGGTGTGACCCACGAAGTCGGGGCTGATCATTGAAGCGCGGGCCCATGTCTTTACAACGTTCTTCTTGCCGCTTTCGTTCATGGCAAGCACCTTCTTTTCAAGGCTGACAGCGATGTAGGGACCTTTTTTAAGTGAACGACTCATAGTCTTGTGATTCTTTTAGTACTTAATTACTTTTTGCGTCTCTCGATGATGTACTTGTTGCTCTGCTTCTTCGGGGCGCGAGTCTTCAGGCCCTTAGCGTAGAGGCCCTTGCGGCTACGGGGATGGCCACCGCTCTGACGGCCTTCACCACCACCCATGGGGTGATCTACAGGGTTCATGACAACACCACGGTTGTGGGGACGGCGGCCCATCCAGCGGCTGCGTCCGGCCTTGCCGGAGCTTTCGAGGGCGTGGTCGCTGTTGCCTACACTGCCTACCGTGGCTTTGCAAGCACTAAGAATCTGGCGGGTCTCACCGGAAGGAAGCTTGATGATGCAATACTTGCCTTCGCGGCTCGTCAGCTGGGCGAAGTTACCGGCACTGCGCACGAGCAGGGCACCCTGACCGGGGCGAAGCTCAATGTTGTGAATCACGGTACCTACGGGGATGTTCTGCAGGGGCAGGGCATTACCGATTTCGGGAGCTGCCTCGGCGCCGGACATCAGCTGGTCGCCAACTTTCAATCCATTAGGAGCGATAATGTAACGCTTTTCACCGTCAGCGTAGTAAAGAAGGGCGATGCGGGCGGAACGGTTAGGATCATACTCGATCGTCTTTACGACTGCGGGAACACCATCTTTCTCTCGCTTGAAGTCGATGAAGCGGAACTTGCGCTTGTGACCACCGCCGAGATAACGCATAGTCATCTTGCCGACGTTGTTACGGCCGCCAGTGCTCATCTTACCAGTTACGAGAGATTTTTCAGGTACGGATGCAGTAATCTCTTCGAACGTACCTATAATCTTGTGTCTCTGGCCCGGTGTTGTGGGCTTAAATTTACGTACTGCCATTTTTAATTATTGAATGTTACTGTAAAAGTCGATAGTTTCGCCGTCCTTGACGGTTACGATTGCCTTCTTGAAAGCGTTGGTGCGACCCTTCAGGAGACCGGCACGGGTGTAGCGGCTCTTGTTCTTGCCGGCGTAAACCATAGTGTTCACGTCAACCACGGTCACATTGTATGTAGCTTCCACTTCTGCCTTAATCTGGAGCTTGTTAGCCTCAGGGCGCACGATGAAGCCGAACTTGTTCTGCTTCTCCGTGATGCTGGTCATCTTCTCGGTGATCAGGGGTTTTACTATGAATGCCATAATCTGATGTGCTTATTTGGTTAAGACAGTTTCAATATTCTGCAAGGCACTCTCTGTCATTACCACTACGCCGGCGTTCAGCACGCTGTAGGTGTTCACGTTGCAAGCAGCGCTCACCTTGGCCTCGGGCAGGTTACGGGCAGACAGATAGATATTCTTGTTGGCACCGGGAGTTACCATCAGCACCTTCTTACCCTCCAGCTTCAGAGCGGCGAGGATTTCCTTGAAGGACTTGGTGCGGGGAGTTTCCAGTTCGAAGTCTTCAACGACTACGAGGGCGCCTTCATTCACTTTATACGTCAGAGCGCTGCGGCGGGCAAGGGCCTTCACCTTCTTGTTCAGCTTGAAGCTGTAATCGCGGGGCTTGGGACCGAACACGCGGGCACCACCTACGAGCACGGGTGAGTTGATGTCACCGCGGCGAGCGCCGCCGCCGCCCTTCTGGCGACCGAGCTTGCGGGTAGAACCGCTCATTTCGCTTCTCTCCTTAGACTTTGCCGTGCCCTGGCGCTGGTCAGCAAGATACTGCTTCACGTCGAGGTAGATGGCGTGGTCATTGGGTTCGATGCCGAACACAGCATCGTTCAGGACAACCTTCTTGCCGGTCTCCTGACCTTTTATATTTAATACGCTGAGTTCCATGTCTTACTTCTGTACAATTACGATTGAACCATTGCATCCGGCCACGCTGCCCTTGATGAGGAGCAGGTTATGCTCGGGGATGACCTTTAATACTTTGAGGTTTTGCGTGGTCACGCGATCGCCGCCCATCTGGCCGCCCATGCGGAGACCCTTGAAAACCTTTGCGGGGTAAGAGCAGGCACCGATAGCACCCGGCTTGCGGGCACGGTCGTCCTGGCCGTGAGTGGTCTGGCCCACGCCGCCGAATCCATGACGCTTCATTACGCCCTGGAAGCCCTTACCCTTGCTCGTGCCGATGACGTCTACAAAGTTGGCGTCATTGAACAGCTCAACGGTGAGGGTGTCGCCCAGGTTGTACTCCTGGTCAAAACCTGTGAACTCGGCCAAGTGGCGCTTCGGGGTCACACCGGCTTTCTTGAAGTGTCCGAGAAGGGCGTTGGAGGTATTCTTCTCCTTAGCCTCTTGGAAGCCAAGCTGCACGGCAGCATAGCCATCCTTCTCGACACTCTTCACCTGGGTAACCACGCAAGGACCTACTTCGATAACAGTGCACGGCACGTTCTTGCCGTCGGCACTGAAAACGGATGTCATTCCGATTTTCTTTCCAATTAATCCTGGCATTTCAGTTGATTTGAGTTGTTAATAAAGTTGTTAATAATATGGTTTGTTTGGTTAATTGCTTGGTATGGTTTACATTCCGCCGAATTTTCTTTGGCGCATTATCCCCCTTTACGCTTAGGGGCGCACACGCCGAAAGCCGCCATAAGGCAGCCAAAATCAGAGGATTACGCACTTTAATGTACGCATTCCACACTTTTTCGGTTGCAAAGATACGCATTATTTTCCAAACTACCAACACTTTACACAATTTTTTTTAATTTTTTTTCACAGGCGCCCCCGCTTCGGAGCTCAAAAAAGCTGATTCTCCGAAGCCTTGAAGCCCCGAAATCTCGAAGTTTCGAAGCCTCGATACCCCGAAGCGCCGATACCCCGATACCTCGAAGCCTCGGCACCTCTCTCACGCGCTGTATATATAATAATGAACGCGCGCGAGCGCGCATAGCAAGCGCTCGCGCGCGCGTTTTTTGCGTCACCTGCGTCATTAGCATCACCTACGTCACCCTACCCTCCGCCTCCGGTCGCCCACCTCCGGTCACCCGCGTTCTTACGCCTCACACGTGCCGTGTTGCCTGTCTCTGACCCTCTAAATTCACAAAACACAACGTTTTCCCGCGCAACTTCTTGCAAGAATGAGAATAAAGTCGTAATTTTGCAAGGCAAAATCTTTATCGCGCCTTACGCACACCATAAAACTCTCTACAAAACATGGAAAACGTATTTGTGCCCAACCCCACTGCGGACTACAACGAACCAGAGACACGCGACTTCATCACCGATGCCCTCAAGGCTAAGGGATGGCAGATCCACAAGAACATGCGTTACGAGTATCCTATCACCGACGGACAGATACACATCGGCGAGGACGGTGAGCCCAGACGCGAGACTCCGCGCTTTGCCGACTATCTCCTCTTCGCCCCCAACGGCAAGCCTCTCGCCGTGGTGGAAGCCAAGCGCGCCGGCAAACTCGGCAGCACGGGTATCCAGCAGGCCATAGAGTACGCACGCCTCATCGACGCTCCCTTTGCTTTCTCCAGCAACGGCAAGGAGTTCGAGTATTACTGCATGGCCAATGCCGGGCAGGCCACGCTCTCTATGGATTCCTTCCCCACACAGGACGAACTCTGGCAGCGCTACTGCTACAACCAGGCCTACACGCCCGAGCAGATTGAGATTGTCAGCAAGCCCTACTACAACGACGCCGAGGGCCGCGAGCCGCGTTACTATCAGCGCATCGTCATCGACCGCGTGGTAGAGGCCTTCGCACGCGGACAGAAGCGCATGATGTTCGTCATGGCCACGGGTACGGGCAAGACCTACACGGCCTTCCAGATTCTCTACCGCCTCCTCCAGTCAAGCGTAGCCTCAAACATGCGCATCCTCTATCTGGCCGACCGCAACATCCTCATCGACCAGACGATGGCGCAGGACTTCAAGCCCTTCGGCAAGAAGATGGTGAAGATTGAGCAGCGCACGGCTTCGCAGAGTCACGAGATTTTCATGAGCCTCTACCACCAGCTCGTGCAGTACAACCTGCCGGAGGGCGCGCCCCAGCCCTACGAGCAGTTCAACCGCGACTTCTTCGACGTTATCATGATTGACGAGTGCCACCGCGGTTCGGCGCGCTACAACTCCGAGTGGCGCAAGATTCTCGACTATTTCTCCTCCGCCACCCATATCGGCATGACGGCCACGCCGAAGGACGACACCGACGCCAACAACAGCAACATCGGCTACTTCGGCGAACCCCTCTACACCTATTCCCTCCGTCAGGGCATCGAGGACGGTTTCCTCGCTCCCTACCGCATCACGCAGGCGCATATCAACGTGGATTCCGAGGGCTACGTCCTGCGCGAGCCCGAGGCCGAGTATTTTGAAAACAAAAGCACCGGCGACCGCCTCTATCAGGACGACCTCCCGCGCCACGCCGGCATCGAGGAGCACTACGACGTGGCAGCACGCCGCATCACGCAGATGCTCGAGGAGATAGGCCCCATGACGAAGACCATCGTCTTCTGCGACGAGGAGATTGACGCCGCCGAGATGCGCAAGGCGCTCATCCGCCACAACCAGCAGCGGCAGGTGGAGAACCAGAACAAGTACATCATGCGCATCACCGCCTCCGATGCCGAGGGCAAGAAGGAGATTACCAACTTCATCTCCAAGAACTCCCCCACGCCCACCGTCGTCACTACCTCGCAGCTCCTCTCCACGGGTGTCGATACGAAGACCGTGGGCCTCATCGTGCTCTATCGCAACATCACCTCCATGACGGAGTTCAAGCAGATTATCGGACGCGGCACGCGCATCGTGGAGCAGCGCAAGTACTATTTCGACATCCTCGACTTCCGCGGCGCCACGGAACTCTTCTTCGACCCCGCCTTCGACGGCGAACCCCTGCCCCCTACCCACGAAGGCACCGGCGCCGGCAACAAGAAGAAGCGCCCCACGACGGCGAAGGTCTATAAGCCCATCCTCGGCGGTTCGGGCCAGGAGATTCTCATCGACCACGAGAAGAAGATGGTGCTCGACAAGGACGGCCGCCCCATCACCACCTCCTACATCGACTATTCCGCCACGCATTTCCACAACATTTTCTCCTCGCTCGACGATTTCCTCCAGCGTTGGAACGCCGCCGAGCGCAAGCAGGCCATCGTGGATATCATCGAGCAGGAGGGCGTAGATTTCTCTGCCCTGCGCGCCCTCTATCCCGAGCAGTATGCCGACCGCGACATCTTCGACATCATTCTGGGCATCGCCTTCCAGCAGCAGATGCTCTCACGCCGCGAACGTGCCCGTCGCGTCAAGGAGAAAAAGCTTTTGGAACGCTATAGCGGCGACGCCCGCCGCGTGCTGGAAATCCTCCTCGACACCTACGCCATCCACGGCATCCTCGCCTTCGAGAATCAGGAGGCCCTCAAGGTCAGCGAGATTGCCAGCATCGGCACACCCCTCTATATCAAGAAGGCCCTCTTCGGCGGAACCGAGGAATACAAAGCGCTCATCCGCGAGATAGAAGAGATTCTCTACGCCACGGCGTAGCCCCCCCGATTGATTCTTCTCGATTGCAATCGACTGCAATCGATTCCAATCGACGCCCCGCTCGATTCTTCCCGATTCCAATCGATTCCAATCGACAACCCTCAACCCCCTCCCCCCCCCCACCACCATGATAAAAATCACCTCAACCTCCGGCTACATGAAGATGGACTTCTGGATCCTCTCCTACATCCTCCAACTCGGCACGATGGAGTTCTGCCAGCGTTTTCTCGACATGCGCGTTGACCCCAAGGGGCGCTGGCTCGACCAGATGACGCAGGCGGCGCGCTCCATCACCGAGAACATTGCCGAGGGAGCCTCGCGCCATCAAACCTCGCGCGAGACGGAGATGAAACTCCTCGACGTGGCGCGTGCCTCCGCCAACGAACTGGCGGGCGACTTCATGTTCTGGCTGTCGCTGAAGGGCGAGTTGTGCTGGAGCCGCCACGACCCGGCATACAACGCCGTCCGCCAACTGCGTCTCGACCCCGCCTACTATGACGACGACGAACTCATCGTCCGCGAGGCGATGCGCCACGCCCTACAGCAGAAGTCGCGCTTCGACCATTGGCTGAAGGCCGACGACGTCACCGCCGCCAATGCCCTCCTGGTGCTGACGGGGCGCGTCATCAAGATGATAGAGGCACAGCTGCAAGGACTTCTCGAGCAGTTCCGCGAGGAAGGCGGCTTCACCGAGAACATGACGCAGGAACGCCTCGCCGCCCTCAAGCAGAAAGCCACCGCCGAGGGAGCCCCCACCTGCCCCAAATGCGGCGCCCCCATGCGCAAGCGTATGATAAAGAAAGGCACCCACCAGGGCGAGGAGTTCTGGGGCTGCACCGAATACCCCCGCTGCGACGGAACGAGGCGCCTCTGAGCGCGGCCCACCGCCCCCCGATAGATTCTTCCCGATTGCAATCGACCCCAATCGATTCCAATCGACGCCCCGATTGATTCCCCTCGATTCTTCCCGATTCCAATCGATTCCAATCGATTCCAATCGACAACCCTCAACCCCCCTCGATTCCAATCGACCCCAATCGACTGCAATCGACCCCAATCGACAACAAAAAAATGACATTCTCCTGGAAAACCGCCCGCGACATCATGCGCGCAGACAGCAACGTAAGCACCGAATACCAGCGACTCGAGCAGTTCGTCTCGCTCGTCTTCCTCCGTATCTACAACGCCCTTGAAGAAGAGTGGGCCGACGAGGCCGACTCCGAAGGCCGCGACTACACCCCCGCCCTCCCCGACGAGTACCAGTGGGACGCATGGGCCCTCCCCGACGCCGCCGGAAAGGCGCTCACCGGAGAAGAGCTCGTCCTCCACCTCAATGCCCTCTACCGCCACTGCGCCACCATGTCAGTCGTAGGCCTCGAACCCCGGCAGAAAATCGTGCGACGCGTCTTCGAGGGCCTCACCCAGCACATGCGCGACGGCTACCAGCTCCGCCAGCTCATCGACCTCGTCAACTCCCTCAACTACCACGACGCCCGCCAGCGACACCTCTTCGGACAGATGTACGAGGAAATGCTCCGCATCATGCAGTCGAGCAAGGAGACGGGCGAATACTACACGCCACGCGCCGTCACGCAGTTCATCGTGGAGCAACTCAACCCCCGCCTCGGCGAGCGCTTCGGCGACTTCGCCTGCGGCACCGGAGGATTCCTCACCGCCGCCATCGACCACCTCCACCGCGCCGGCGTCAGCACCAAGAAAGAGGTGGAGCAACTCCAGCAAGCCATCGTGGGGTGCGAACTCAAGAGCATCCCCTACCTCCTCTGCGCCACCAACCTCCTCGTCCACGGCATCGACAACCCCACCCTCACCGCCGGCACCGCCTTCTCCAAAAACATCAACGACTACGACGACTGCGAGCGCGTGGACGTCATCGGCATGAACCCGCCCTACGGCGGCATGACCACCGCCACCGAGCTCACCAACTTCCCCGAGAACGTGCGCACCTCCGAGACCGCCGTCCTCTTCCTCGCCTACATCTGCAAGCGACTGCGGGAAGGCGGACGCGCCGGCGTCATCATCCCCGACGGCTTCCTCTTCGGCTCCGACGGCGCCTCCGTAGAAGTGAAGAAACTCCTCCTCCAGCACATGAACCTCCACACCATCGTGCGCCTCCCCTCCAGCGTCTTCGCCCCCTACACCAGCATCACCACCAACATCCTCTTCTTCGACAACCGCACCGCCCCCGGCGCCCCCGCCGGCTTCCGCACCAAGGACGTGTGGGTATATCGCCTGGACATGCCCGAAGGCTACAAGCACTTCTCCAAGACAAAGCCCATCCTCCCCGAGCACATGCAGCCCCTCAAAGAGTGGTGGCTCGACCGCCGCGAACTCACCGACCCCACCGACGACCCCGCCCGCCTCACCTACAAGGCCCGACGCTTCACCGCTGCCGAAATCGCCGAGAGCGGCTACAACCTCGACCTCTGCAAATACCCCAAGGAAGAAGAAATCATCCTCACCCCCGACGAACTCCTCGCCGACTACCACGAGCGCCGCACCGCGCTGGACGCAGAGATAAGCCGCAGGCTCTCCTCCGTCGGGAGATTGATAAGCGGCGACGACATAGAGAGCTGCCCCCCTGAAATCCTTAACCCTTGGAAAGATTTGGGAGCCTTGACCGAGAACTTGCCCGACAAACTGCGCAAATCCGTTCTGCAAGAAGCCATCCACGGTCGCCTCGTACCCAACACCCTACAACCCGGAGAACTCACCGCCCGCGAACTCCTCAACGACATCCTCTCCGCACGACAAAAAACCGAAAACGAAACCAAAGGCAAAAAAGCCAAAAAACTCACACTCAACAAGGTTGATGAAGAGCCGTGGGAGTTGCCGGAGGGGTGGTGCTGGTGCAGGTTGGGGGATATTGCAAATATAAATGGCGGTTTTGCTTTTAAGAGCACAGATTATAAGAAAGAAGGATATAGGGTTATTCGTATTTCCGATTTTAACGAACAGGGCTTTGTTAACAAGTCAATTGTAAGATACGATTATGAAGAGAAATTAGCACCATACCTTCTTCAACAAAATGACATACTGATGTGTATGACAGGCGGGACTGTGGGTAAAACATACTATGTGACCAATATCAATGAACCAATGCTTGTCAATCAGCGTGTAGCAACTATACGAGCAATTGGATTGAGTTCTGATTATGTAAACTTTTTCATTAAGTCCCCATATATTGCGCAAATAATTGAAGATTGCAAGAACTCTACAAACGACAATATCTCAATGGGAGATATTTTGGGATTTCATTTCCCCCTTCCCCCACTCTCCATTCAGCACGAAATTGTCTCAAAAATCGAGGAAATTTTTGCTGTTTTAGACTCGTTTTGAACTTCTTCCCTTTTAATTTGCACTAGTTCCCTTTTAATTTTCACTGAAAGGGAAGTAGGAAAAATTAAATGGGAACTAATTCAAATTAAAAGAGGACTAGTGCGAATTAAAAGAGGACTAGTTTCAAGCGAAAGGGAATTAGTTTCCGCCTTTCCCCGCAACGTGCGGGACGAAACGGAGCGAGCCCCCGCGGCATGTGCTGCGGGGGCTCGCTCGTCTGATTGTATGTTGGGCCGGCCGGCTATCGGGGGGCTCCGTTTTTCTCCCGTCAGCCCACGCGGCTGAGGGGTTCTCCGCGCAGGCCTACGGTGGTGCGGCGGGCCACTTCGAGGTAGTCGAAGAAGCGGCGTATGGTGACGGGGGCGTCGGAGGCGTTCCACAGGCTGACGGGCCGCGAGAAGGACTGCACGTCGAGGTTGGCGCGCATGTCGCGGACGTTGAGCACGGGGGCCTCGTCGCCCATGACGTCCTGGAGGAGCGACTGGAAACCCACGTAGTCGTCCTTCATGATGATGGCGCGGTCCACGAAGACGCGATACACGGGGAACCATGCGCGGCTCTCGCCCATTTTCTTGCTGTCCATGTAGCTGCGCGCGGCGGCAATGGCGCGCTCTATGTCCTTGCGGCCGTAGGCGGCGGCACTGTCGCCCTGCTGCTGGCGGATGAGGCGCGCGCACTCGCTGAGCTTGGCGCGCGGAGCCTCGTGGATGATTTGCATGACGCGGCCGATGATGCGGCAGTCGGCCGCGTCGCCGAGGCTGATGGGGAGGAAGGCGGTGTTGCCGGGCACGAGCCAGCGGCCCTCGCGCTCGTCCTCGTAGTAAGCCTTGACGGTCATGGCGCCGTCGATGCTGGCGATGACCATGTCGCCGCTCTCCGCGACGTCCTGTATGCGTACGAGGAGACGGTCGCCCTCGCGGAGGTCGTAGTCGCGCATCGACTCGCCGCGCACGAGGAGCGAATACATGCAGTTCTCGGCGAAGGCGCGCGGCACGGACATCATCTCGCCCTCGTAGTCGCCGGGTTCGTGCGGCAGGCCGGCCTGCACGCCGCAGTTGAAATAAGGCACATCTGCGCAGGGACCCTCGAGGACGAGACCGGCGCGGCGCAGACTCTCAGCGATGGAAAGGAAATCTTTGGTCATGGTGTATGGGAGTTTTTTTCGGGAGAAATTTCCCGGGAAACCGTTTCGGAGTGCAAAATAAGGGTCAGGGTGTGCCGAAATCGGGCACTGGTTGGAAAAATTTTCAAAAAAATTCAGCCCCGTGGCGGCGGCTTTATGGAAAATCGCCATGTCGGAATTTCGGAATTTCGAAAAATCGAGACGTCGGGGCAAAGAAACAAAAAAAAGAAGCAAGACATCTTGCTTCTTTAGTACACTCTCAGGGGTTCGAACCCTGGACCCACTGATTAAGAGTCAGTTGCTCTACCAACTGAGCTAAGAGTGCATGCTCGTGGCGGTTGTTCCCGTCGTTTGCGGGTGCTTCTTCGCGAAGCAATCTTGCGGAAGGTCAGCCGAGGAGGGCTGAAAGTCCGACCGGCTGGGCCGCTTTTTAGATTGCGGATGCAAAAGTACGGAGAAATCGGGAAATGACCAAGACTTTTGGGAACTTTTTTTGAGAAAATGTTGAATTTTGCCTGCTACACGGGCCGAAATGTTAAGCCCTGTGGGCAAAACAGGCACAGAATTTCAGAAAACGGAGCGAAGAGGGCGGGATGGTAACTTGTGTTAAAATGTGTGGAGGATTTGGCTGGCCGGGAATTTCTTCGTAACTTTGCACCCGCGAATTTATACACACACCCGTGCGCATACATGTACGTGACATTATTATACAAGACAACGAATATGAAAAAAATTAGACTTTACCTCGCACTGGCCGGTTGCCTGCTGACAGGCAGCACGGCTTCGGCACAGTACACCATCTATCCCGTGCCGCAACAGATGACGAACAAGGGCGGCAAGGCCACGCTGACGAAGGACGTGACCGTCGTGGCGGACGTCGCCATTGACGAAGCCACGAAAGCCCGTGCCCTGCAGGTGCTCTCCGACCACGGCCTGACGGGCCACTTCGCCAACGCCCCCGAGAGCGGCAAGAGCGTGATGTACCTCAGAGTGGACAGCCGCGTGGCCGTGCCCAACAAATACGACGCCCACGACCTCACCCTCGAAGCCGGCAACGGCGGCGTGGCCGAGATTACCATTCTGGGCCAGAGCACCGACGCCACCTTCTACGGCCTCGCCTCGCTGGAACAGATGCTGGAACAGGCCCCCGCCGAGGCAATGCCCACGACGCTCATCCACGACTATGCCGACCAACGGCAGCGCGGCATCGTGGAGGGCTACTACGGCTACCCCTACAGCGTGGCCGTGAAGAAAGACCTGATGCGCTTCATGATGAGGATGAAGATGAACACCTACCTCTACGGCGCCAAGAGCGACCCCTACCACTCCAGCAACTGGAAGGCCGCCTACCCCGCCTCCATCACCGCCGAACAGGAGAAGGGCGGCTGGCTGAGCCAGAACATGGTGAAGGAACTGGCCGAGGAGAGCCAGAAGACGAAGGTAAACTTCATCTGGGCCATTCACCCGGGCAACAACTTCGTGGGAAGCAGTACGGTGGTATCGGACATTATGTCCAAGTTTAAGATGATGCACAAGCTGGGCGTGAGACAGTTCGGCGTGTTCGTGGACGACGTGAGCATCCCCTCGTCGGACGAAGACATGAAAACCAACGCCGACCGCCTGACACAGCTCCAGAAGACCATAGAGACGACCTTCAACAAGGCCGGCACCGCCGCTGCCGATACGGTACGCCCGCTGCACTTCGTGCCGCAAATCTACTGCCGCTCGTTTGCCGGCAGCCAGGACCAGTTTGAAAGATTCTTCAAGGCCCTGAGCGCCACGCCCGACTACATCACGGTATATACCACGGGCTACGGCGTGTGGAGCGTGCCCAACGTGAGCGACTACAACAACACGGCGCAGTACCTGGGCCGCGAGGTGGCCTGGTGGTGGAACTACCCCTGCAACGACAACGCCGACTCGCAGGTTTACCCCATGGACATGTACCAGAACTTTGCCGACATGCCCGCCGTGAGCGGCAGTGCCACGCTGCCCTCGTCAATGCAGAACCGAGGCTTCGGCATCGTGAGCAACCCGATGCAACAGGGCGAGGTGGCCAAGATACCCCTCTTCTCCGTAGCCGACTACGCCTGGCACTGCAGCGGCTTCAAGAATAAGGACTCGTGGGCAGCCGCCTTCCCCTTCATCATGAAGGACAGCGAGAAGGCCGAAGCGCTGAAGACACTGGCCCCCTACCTCACCAAAAACGACCCCGCGGGCGGCATTACCGGCGCACTGACGAAGGCCAGCGCCCTGAAGAAAATCACCCCGCTGCTGGAGGCTTGCGACAAGATTATGGCTCTGAAGGACAGCGAAGTGGAGAGCGACCGCCTGCTCTACAACGACCTGCGCCCGTGGCTGCTGAAACTGCACGCCATGCTGGAGGCCGCACAGGGCCTATACACCGCCAAGGACATGGACAACACCGACGAGGCCGGTGCCCTCAATGAAGAGAAATGGCTGGCCTACACCGCCGAGATAGAGCGCATAGAGAGCCTTGACGAGAGCGAGGACTACGAAGTGGCCACGCTGGAAGGCATGAACTACACCAACGTAGGACACCACCGCGTCAAGCCCGCCAACAAGGTGCTGGGCGCTGCCCTGGAGACGCTGAAGACAAGCGCCATGAAGGGCTTCCTGCCCACAAAGAACACGAAGGCCACCTTCCTGACCAACACCGACTACACCGCCACGACCTCCGTCACCTCCGGTGCCTACAGCATCGCCCTGACGACGAAGAAATATGAGCCCCAGCAGTATGCCGGCCTGTCGCTGCCCGAGGCCCGCCTGGCCACCGTCAGCGTGCAGGACACCTTGCTGCAAGGCCGCGAACTGCGCTGCTCCGTCAACGGCAAGGACTGGCAGACGCTGGCCATCGGTGAGCAACCTGCGGAGCCTATGCGCCACTTCATCATCGTCAACACCTCCGCCGAGCCCACCTACTTCAAGCTTACGAAGAGCGTGCTGACCGTCACCACCGTCGCCGACCCCACCATCTCCGACGTCAGCGTGCCCAGCGGCGACGACTACGGCGGCCATGAGGTGAAATACCTCACCGACGGCGACTACACCACATGGTTCACGAAGAACAAGAACCAGGTGACGGGCGATGCCTTCATGCTGACGCTCTCCAAGGAAGTGCCCATCAGCAAGGTGCGCGTGGCCATCGGCACCACCAACGGCGACTACATGAACACCGGCCGCGTGGAAATCAGCACCGACGGCACGAAATGGACGAAGCTCATGATACTGGGCAAGAGCAAGACGTCTTTCACCATCAACGACATGCAGACCCTCAGCGAGGAAAGCAAGGTGCTGGACTTCGACGGCAAGGGCCTCCCTGCCAAGTACATCCGTCTCTACAACCAGACGGCCAACACCAGCAAGTGGCTGCGCATCTACGAGATAGAGCCCTTCTTCGCCCTCACCGCTCCCGAAGCCGTGGATAACGCCGGACAGGCCCTCGTCAACGTCACCGACGGCCTGGCCTACACCTACGACGAACTGGCCAAGGGCAAACAGGGCACCTTCCGCCTGCAACAGGTGGGCGAAGCCGAGAGCTTCACCATGCTCACTGCCGACGGCATAGAGGTGCACGCCATGAACGAGGCCGAAGGCTACTACCAGCCCATGAGCAAGGAAGTAGTGTTCGCCGCCCCGACGGACAAGGCCCTGCGCGTCTATGAAGCCTTCGTGAAGATGGCCGACAAGCCCCACGACATCACGGGCATCAGCGAGAAGAACCTTGACCTTAACCTTGACCTTAACCATGCAACATACGACATTCAGGGCCGCTGCATACAGCCCGGTGAAAACCTAAACAAGGGACTCTATATAGTAAACGGAAAGAAAATACTGAAAAAATGAAAAAGATATTTCTTTTAGCCGCGCTCATCGTGACGAGCGCAGCTACGGCACTGGCCAATACGCCTGTCGATACCGTAAAGGTGGGAACGGCGAAGGAATTGATAGACGCCATCAACGACGCCACCAAGCCCAACCCCTACATCAAGCTTACCGCCAACATTGATATGACGGCCCAGGCCACCATCACCAAGACCTTCACCGGCACCATCGACGGCGAGACCTTTGGAGAGGAAGGAAAGGGATACTTCCGTATCTTCAAGGACAGAAAGAAGATTTCTCACTACGACCCGCTCTTCCAGAACTTGCAGGACGCCACTCTTAAAAACCTCGTCATTACCGGTATGCGTGTGCAGAGCGAGAGCGAAGACAACCGCGCCGCACTCTGCTCCACGATGAGCGGTTGCACGCTGGAGAACATCAATGTGGCCGATGTCTCCGTCTTCGCCGACGACAACTGCGCCGGCACCCTCGCCGGCACCGCCACCAAATGTTCCTTCACCAATGTAGTGTGCCTCAACAGCGACGTGACGGTGGACGGCATGTATGCCGGCGGCCTCGTGGGCGTGTCCTCCAACTGCACATATATAAAATGTATGACAAACGAACAGGTATCGGTGTTTGCCGACGGCAACCTCTTTGACAGCAACGCTTACAGCGGCGGCCTCGTAGGGAGCTCCACCAGCGACGACTTCGAGACCTGCTACAACTTCGCCCTCGTAGGCTCCAACGACGACCGCACAGGCGGCATCGCCGCTTTTAGCGTGAACAGCACTTTCGACCACTGCCTCAACGCCGGCATGGTGGTACACTGCACAGAAGAAGTGTTCCGCAGCAATGAGCAAGCCATCATGGACAATGTGGCCCAAATGATTCGCGAGTGCCGCATCACATGGGTAACGGGCTTCTTCCTGGCTATGGTGGTTGATTTTACCGAAATCGCCATACCTTTCTGGGCCACCATGACCTTCCCTCCCATAGCAGTGGCAGTGGCAGTGGCCACATTAGTTCTCGGTGCCACCCTTACCGCCGTGGGCTTGCTGCAAGGCTACGACGAACTCGGCGGCATCTGCGGCTCGGCTCAAGGCGGCAGTTTCTCTTGCTGCTCCAACTACGGCACTTGTATGGCCCGCGACCAGAGTGTGGGCGGCATCTTGGGTCTGGCGAAGCCGAACAGCAAGGCTGAGGGCGTGCAGATAAACAACTGCCTCAACCGCGGCCATGTGCAGGGTTCCATCCGCGTGGGCGGCATAGTGGGCGAATTATACAGTAGCAACCTTAAAAACTGCCTCAACGTGGGCACGGTGAAGGCCGACTATCCCGACGAGAACGGTCCCATCTTCGGCTATCAGGAGAATGCCTCCTGGAACAACAACTACCTGAAGTCCGACCGCTACGACCCCATCAGCGGTGGCCGTATCAAGGTGACGGAAGAGCAGTTGAAAAGCGGCGAGGTGGCCTGGTGGCTCAACCAGGGCCAGAGCGGCGGCCCGTGGCGCCAGAACCTCACTGTCACCGAGACCGACAGCATTGACGACTGCCCCGTGCTACTGGAAGACCACCACCTCGTAACATCGGAAGACCTGCAAGGCCGCTATGCCATCGGCACGGCCGAGGAACTCATCAGCTTCGCAAAGACCGTGAACGAGCGTTCCAACGCCAACCAGACCTTCACCGCCTATCTCTACAACGACATAAACCTCGACCCAGAGCAGAACTGGCAACCCATCGGCACGGAGAGCAAGCCCTTCTACGGCCTCTTCTTCGGCGGCGGCCATATGATTGACTATTTGAAGTGCAATGTGACACACCGCGACGCCGGCCTCTTCGGCACCCTCGGCTTACGCACGGAAATTCACGACGTAATACTTGGCTCGCACTCCTCCATTACCAGCACGCAGAACGCCGTGGGCGGCATTGCCGGCTGTGTACGTGTGCCCAACAAGAACATAGGACCCGTGCGCATCATCGGCTGCGGCAACCAGGCCGCAGTAACGGGCTCTTTCAACGTGGCCGGTATCCTTGGCGCCGTGTATTTCGACGAAGATATGGAGCTCGTGTTGAGCGACTGCTACAACGCCGGCGTGATTACCGCCACGAGCAAGGGTGAAAAGAATACGGGCACCGGCGAGAGCGCTGCCATCTGCGCCACCACCAAGAGCAATGCCCTCGTGACGCGCTGCTGGAACATCAATACTGTAACAAGCAGTACCAATGGTCTGCAACCCTACCGTGACGGCCATTTCTTCGTGTACGGCACCGACAACCTCACCCTCTGTTACAACTGGGACGTCTTCGGCACCGACGAACGCGCACAGGAAGGCGTGAACACCTTCACGTTAGACGAAATGGTCAACGGCACGCTCTGTTACAAGCTCAACGCCGAAGACAACGACGTCACGCACAGTCTGCCCTGGCAGCAAGACCTCGCAGCCGGCAAGGTCATGAACTTCTCCGGCGAAGGCCACGACGGCAAGGGCGTCTATTACACCCGTACCCTCTCCTCTACCACCGGCACCCTCGTGCTCCCCTACGACGTGGCCAGCAACGACAGCGTGCAGTACTACGTGATGACCGGCATCGACGACGGCGAGGAGAAAGTAACCTTCTCACCCGTTGACATATTGCCCGCCGGCACGCCTGCCCTCTTCGTCAACACGCAGAGCGGCACCCATGAGTTCCTCGGCTGCAGCGATACGTTCTCCATCGGCGCCATGAACCCCACCACCATCGGCGACTGGACTATGCTGGGCACTTACGAAGAGAAGGTGTGGACCGACCCCGCCGAACTCGCCACGCTCTACTACGTCAGCAACGGCCAGGTGAAGAACGCCACCAAGAAACTCACCGTGGGCGCCTATCGCGCTTACTTCACCGGCCCCGACGCCACCGCCGGCACGGGCACCAACGTCCTCAACATTATTTTCGGCCCCCGCACGGAAGGCATCACCCCGCTCTCCTCCACCGACGGCGAGAGCATCAGTATCTTCAACACCCAGGGCCAGCGCCTCACGGCTCCCCAGCGCGGCCTCAACGTCTTCCGCTCCGCCAGCGGCAAATCCATTAAAGTTCTTTTGAAATGAAGCGCACCGACTACATATCCCCCGACACCGACCTCCTGTGTCTGGCCCAGCGCGCCGCTCTTCTCTTGAACAGCGTATCCATTGACATCGACTACGGCGGCAGCGAGGAGGAAGGCGTGGCCGACACGCGCTCCCAAAACTTGTGGGCCGACGACTTTGATACGGACAACTAACTATTAACTGTCAATTGTCAACTGTTAACTCTTAACTGTTAACTGTTAACTTATAACCCATGCTCACCCAACTCTCCCGTCCTTTCTTCCTCCACCGGCAGCGGCAGATAGCGCGCTACGCCGCTGAGGCGGAACAGATACAGCGCGAAGTGCTGGCCCGCCTCGTCCGTCAGGCCGCCGGCACCGTCTTCGGCCGCGACCACGGCTTCGCCGGCATACAGTCCTACGAGGATTTCGCTGCCCGCGTCCCCGTGGGTGACTACGAGACACACAAGGAGCTAATCGACCGCATGCGCCACGGTGCCCCCGACATCCTCTGGCCTGGCCGCTGCCAGTGGTTTGCCAAGTCCTCCGGCACCACCAACGACCGCTCGAAATATATCCCCGTGACACAGCAGGGCCTCCAGCGCCTCCACTACAAAGGCGGCACCGACGCCGTGGCCCTCTATCTCCAGAACCGCCGCGACGCCCGTATCTTCGACGGGCGCTCCCTCATCCTCGGCGGATCCTTCGACGCCGTGCAGGACGCTCCCGAGTCCCACAGCGGCGACCTCAGCGCCGTGCTCATCCAAAATATCAACCCCGTGGTGAACATTATGCGCACGCCGTCGAAGGACATCGCCCTGCTCTCCGACTTTGAGGAGAAGCGCGAGCGCATCGCCCGGGCCGCGCTCCGTCAGGACGTCCGCACGCTGAGCGGCGTGCCCTCGTGGATGATGGCCGTGGTGAAGCGCGTGATGGAACTCGGCGGCACCGACAACCTCGCCGACATCTGGCCCAACCTGGAAGTGTTCTGGCACGGCGGCGTGGCCTTCACCCCCTACCGCGAACAGTACAAGGCTCTCGTCCGGTCGCCGCGCATGCAGTACATGGAGACCTACAACGCCTCCGAAGGCTTCTTCGGCCTGCAGTCCGACCCCGACGACCTTGCCCTCCTCCTCATGCTCGACTACGACTGCTTCTACGAGTTCATAGACATGGACGGCGGCGTGGAGCCCATCCCTCTCTGGCAGGTGGAGCCCGGCCGCAACTACGCCATGCTCATCACCACCTCCTGCGGCCTGTGGCGCTACCAGATAGGCGACACCGTGCGCTTCACACAGACGAAGCCCTACAAATTCTTCATCAGCGGCCGCACAAAATGCTTCATCAACGCTTTCGGTGAGGAGCTCATGGTGGACAATGCCGAGCAGGGCCTCCTCGAAGCCTGCCAGGCCACGGGCCTGCAGGTGAAGGACTACACGGCAGCTCCCGTCTTCATGAACGCCGAAGGCAAGTGCCGCCACCAGTGGCTCGTAGAATTTACGGACGGAGAAGTATCCGCCGAACAGACCGCCGACTTCGCCGTGCGGCTCGACGATGCCCTCCGCCGTATCAACTCCGACTACGACGCCAAGCGCTATCACGACATCACGCTCCAGCATCTTGAGGTCATCGCCGCACCCTCCGGCACCTTCGACGCCTGGCTCAAGGCCCACGGCAAGCTGGGCGGACAGCACAAAGTGCCGCGCCTGAGCAACGAACGGAAGATTATCGAAGACATTCTGGCCTCTATTTCTTAAAAGTCCCCTTTCAGTTTCATTTCGACAATTGTCAAAAGTATTTTCGACAGTTGTCAAAAGTATTTTCGACAATTGTCAAAACTAATTTCGACAACTGTCAAAAACAAACGGAACCTTCTCCTCTTCACCTGACTGCATACATGAGTAACAGAAACTCCCTTCTCAATACATTCAAGACGCTCGGCGGCGCAGCGCTGTGCCTATGGGGTCTCTTCGCCTTGGGGTGTGCCAATCCCGGCAGCGGGCCCGACGGCGGCCCCTACGACGAGACACCGCCGCGGGTGGTGAGCATGACGCTGCCGCAGCAGGCCGGAAAGGCCGGAAAGCGCGGCACGAAGGTCAGCATACGCTTCTCCGAGGCCGTGAAACTGGACAACGCCCAGGAGAAGGTGGTGGTGAGTCCCCCGCAGCTGGAACAGCCGGAAATAAACGTGGTGGGCAAGACCGTGACGGTGCAGTTGCTCGACACGCTGCAGCCCGCCACGACCTACACCATCGACTTCTCCGACGCCATTACCGACGCGACGGAAGGCAACCCGATGGGCCACTACACCTATCTCTTCTCCACGGGCGAAGTGACGGACACCATGGAGGTAAGCGGCCACGTGCTGAGCGCCGAAGACCTGGAGCCGCTGAAGGGCGTGCTCGTGGGGCTCTACCCTGCCGACAGCCCCGACTCTCTCTTCCGCACGCAGCCCATGAAGCGCGTGGGCCGCACCGACGCGGGCGGACACTTCAGCATCAAGGGCGTGGCGCCCGGCGAGTATCGCGTGGTGGCCCTCGAGGATAAGGACCAGGACTTTAAGTTCAGCATGAAAAACGAGCGCATAGGGTGGTTGAAGGAGGCGGTGAAGCCTTCGTCGTTCCCCGACGTGAGATACGACACTTGCTGGCGCGACACGGTGCGCTGGGACAGCATCCGCACGGTGCACTATACCCACTACCTGCCCGACGACCTCGTCCTGCTGGCCTTCACCGAGAGCGGCCAGCCGCGCCATAAGCTGAAGGAGAACCGCGAAAACCCCGACCGCCTCAACTTCTTCTTCACCGCGCCCTCCGACAGCGCTCCCCGCCTCACGGGCCTCAACTTCGACACCTCGTCGCTGCGTCTGGAGCACAACGAGGGGTACGACACGCTCACATACTGGATTGGCGACACGGCGGTGGTGAACACCGACACGCTGCGCCTGCTCTTCACCTACGACGAGAGCGACGACTCCACGGGCCTCCGCACCCTGACGACCGACACGCTGGAGCTCTTGCCCCGCGTATCGCTGGAGCGCAGGATGAAGCAGCAGGCCCAGGAGCACGAGAAGTGGCTGAAAGGACTGGAGAAGCGTCACAAGCGCGGAGACTACTCCGAGGAGACGCCGCCGCTCACTTTCCTCAGGCTGGAGAGCAAGGCGCCGGCATACATCACGCCAATGAACAACATTCGCCTGACTTTCTCCGAACCGCTGGACGGACTGGAACGCGCCAATCTCCACCTCCTCCTCGGCCCCGACACCCTGCAGACGGAGGCTCCCTACGAGCTCACGCCCGTGGCGGGAAAGCTCAGGACGTATGAGCTGCGCGCCGAATGGCGGCCCGAACAGCAATACACGCTGCGCCTCGACTCCGCGGCCGCACGGGGTATGCTGGGACACCATAACCGCGCGGAGGAATTTACCTTCAAGGTGAGCCCCACGGAACAGTTCGGCACCGTATTTATCACCATTCCCGACGCCGAACCCTGCACCATAGTGGAACTCCTCGACAACGGCGGAAAAACCATGCGCCGCGAGAGCCTCGTGAGCGGCAACAGGGCCGAATTCTACTACGTGGAGCCCGGCACGTATCACTATCGCTGCTTCTTCGACCGCAACGGCGACGGCCGCTGGAGCTCCGGCGTGTACGACGAACAGAGAATGGCCGAAGAGGTGTTCTACTCGCCCGTGAAACTCGACGTGAAGGCCAACTTCGACTTCGACCAGACATGGACGCTGCACGCCCTGCCGCTCACGCAGCAGAAGCCGTCGTCCATGATTAAGCAGAAGGATGAAAAGAAGGGCGGCTCCCTCACGGGCCACGAGAAGAACATCCGGCGCATGGAGGAAAAGAAAAAGGGAAAATAACAATAGCCGCAAACCATGCTCAAAGACAAGATAAAAGTCCTATTCCTGACAGCAAGCCTTCTGCTCTGCTGCAATATCGCGCGGGGACAGTGCTCCGCCGTGAACACTGCCTTCCAAAGCGGCGAGCTGCTCTCATACAATCTTTACTTCAACTGGAAATTCGTGTGGGTGAAGGTCGGCACGGCGTCGATGAACATCACCGAGACCGTGTATAAAGGCAAACCGGCCTACCGCTCCTATCTCATCACCCGCGGCAACAGCCGCGCCGACCACCTCTTCATGCTGCGCGACACGCTGACGGCCTACGTGGGCAAGGACCTCGTGCCCTGGCGCTACACGAAGCACGCCCACGAAGGCAAGAACTACTACCGCGAGACGGTGGACTATTCCTACAGCGGCGGCAAGTGCCACCTCAAGCAAGCCTACTCGCGCAACTTCCTGCCCTGGGAACACTACACCTACGACAACGCCCAGTGTGCCTTCGACATGGTGAGCATGCTCCTGCGTGCCCGCTCCTTCAATCCCGAGGGATGGAAACCCGGCCACAGCATTCCCTTCATGATGGCCGAGGGCAGGAAATGCAAACAGCAGACCATCGTCTTTCGCAAGAAAGAGACGTTCCACGTGGAGGGCTCCAACGTGAAATACCGCTGCCTCGTCTTCTCCTTCATGGAGAAACAGAAAAACGGCAAGGAGAAGGAAATCATCAAGTTCTTTATCACCGACGACAAAAACCACATCCCCGTGCGCCTCGACATGAACCTCAACTTCGGCACCGCCAAGGCCTATCTCTCCAGTGCCCGCGGCCTGAGAAACCCCGAGGGTGCGAAGATAAAATAACCCGCGTTCTAACGCAAAAGACATGAAGATACTCATCACCGGAGCCTCGGGCTTCATCGGCAGTCACATGGTGGAGGAAGGCCTCCGCCAGGGTCACGAAGTGTGGGCCGCCATGCGCGCCACCAGCAGCAAGCGCTGGCTCACCGACCCCCGCATCCATTTCATAGAACTCAACCTCGGCTCCGACGACGCCCTGCAGCAGCAGATTGCCCGGCATGTGAAAGAACACGGTGCCTGGGACCACGTCATCCACGCCGCCGGCGCCACGAAGGTGAAGAACCCCGACGACTTCTTCCGCATCAACCGCGACGGTACGCTCCGGCTGGCCCGCACCCTCCTCGCGGAGCACGCCCTCGGCGGCCGCTTCGTCTTCGTCAGCAGCCTCAGCATCATGGGCGCCCTCCACGAGGACGACTACGCCCCCATTCGCGACGACGAGGCTCCCCAGCCCAACACGGCCTACGGCAAGTCGAAACTGGAGGCCGAGCAGGGCCTGGCCGAGATGGCCGACATCGACTACGTAGTGCTGCGCCCCACCGGTGTGTATGGCCCCCGCGAGATGGACTACAAGATTATGGCGGACAGCATCCGCAAGCACGTGGACTTCGCCGCCGGCTACAAGAAGCAAATCATCACTTTCATCTACGTGGCCGACGTCGTGCAGGCCGCCTTCAAGGCTCTCACCCGCGGTGAGCGCGGCCACGCCTACATCCTTTCCGACGGCTGCGACTACAGTTCGCGCGCCTTCTCCGACCTCATCCAGCAGACGCTCGGCACCCGCTGCGTGCTCCACATCAAGGCGCCGCTCTGGCTCCTTCGCCTCGTGTGCCGCCTCGGCGTCAGCCCCACGCTCAATATGGATAAGTACAACATCCTCTCCCAGCGCTCCTGGCGCTGCGATATCACCCCCGCCCGGCGCGACCTCGGCTTCCAGCCCGAATGGCCGCTGAAGCGCGGCGTGGAGGCGTGCAAGGAGTGGTACTCGGAGTAGTAACAGTTAACAGCGAACAGGCCTCAGTTGACAGTTTATTGCTTGCATACACATTATTAATATATATACACAATGAAAAAGTTCCTTTCCATCTTCAAAACTTCCCCCCTTGGGGGGATAAGAGGGGGTCTTCTCCTCGCCCTCCTCCTCGCCCCCACTTTCATGCAGGCCCAGGGCATTTCCCCCGAGCTTCTCTCCCGCCTCCGCGCCCAGCAGGCTGCCGACAAGAGCGCTCCTGCCCTGCGCAACGCCCTTGCCGCCAACGGTATCAACGCGCTGGCCACCAACCCCAACAATCCCGAGCGCCTCGACACCTGGTTCTCCGACGAGGTGCCCTCAAAGGGTATCACCGACCAGAAGTCCTCCGGCCGCTGCTGGCTCTTCACCGGCCTCAATGTCATGCGCTCCCAGATGATTCGCGAGCAGAAACTCGGCGAATTCCAGTTCTCGCAGTCCTATTGCTGGTTCTACGACCAGCTGGAGAAGGCCAACCTCTTCCTTCAGAGCATCATCGACAAGGCCGACCTGCCTATGGACGACAAGACCGTTGACTGGCTCTTCCAGCACCCCATCTCCGACGGCGGCACCTTCTGCGGCGTGCAGGACATCGTCACGAAGTACGGCCTCGTACCTGCCGAGGTGATGCCCGAGAGCTACAATGCCAACAACACCTCCAAGCTCTCCTCCATCCTCGCCCTCAAGCTCCGCGAGTACGGCCTCGCCCTGCGCCGCGCCAAGGCCAAGGACCGTCAGGCCCTCAAGGAGAAGCAGCTCGCCACCGTCTATCGCATTCTCTCCATCTCCCTCGGTGAGCCTCCCACGGAGTTCCAGTGGACGCGCCGCAACGACAAGGGCCGCCCCGTCGAGACGAAGACCTACACGCCCCAGTCCTTCTACAAGGAGTTCATCGGCATCGACCTCGTCAGCACCTACGTCATGCTCATGAACGACCCCTCGCGCCCCTACAACAAGACCTACACCATTGACCTCGACCGCCACTCCTACGACGGCCAGCAGTGGACATACCTCAACGTTCCCATCGAAGTTATCAAGGACGCCGCCATCAAATCCATCAAGGACACCACGATGATGTATATGAGCTGCGACGTAGGCAAGCATCTCGACCGCAACACCGGCATCCTCTCCCTCAAGAACTTCGACTACGAGAGCCTTTTCCAGACCGACTTCCCCATGAACAAGGCCGACCGCATCCGCACCTACGCCTCCGCCTCCTCCCACGCCATGACCCTCAAGGCCGTTGACCTCACCGCCGACGGCGTCCCCACCAAATGGATGGTAGAGAACTCCTGGGGCGCATCTTCCGGCCACAAGGGCAACCTCATCATGACCGACGAGTGGTTCAACGAGTACCTCTTCCGCCTTGTCGTGGACCGCAAGTACCTCTCCCCCGAAATCCTCAAACTCTGCGAGCAGAAGCCCACCGTCCTCCCCGCATGGGACCCCCTCTTCTCCTCCGACGAGTAATACCAACGGCCCCTATCCGTCGCGGCTGCAAGCACCGCGCCACCTTCCCCCCATAGGGGAAGGAAAATAGCCCTAAAGGTCGTTTTCGTTTATCATTAATCCTTAATCACACATCTCCCCCTATCCTCCCCCTCCCTATTCGGGGAGGGGTGGCAGAGCACCGAAGGTGGCTCTGACGGGGTGAGGCTTTTTCCCTATGATTTACAAAGAATATTCCTCCTCCCAGAAAGAAACAGGGAGCGGCTGCCTCATCCTTCGCGGCCATATCCTCGACCCCGTCCGCCGCACCGTCAGCGACGGCGAAATCCATATCGCCGACGGCCGCATCGCCGCCATCACCCCCCTGCCCGACGTTCCCGCCGACGCCCCCTACTGGCTCCCCGGCTTCATCGACGCCCACGTCCACGTGGAGAGCAGCATGATGCTCCCCGCCGAGTTCGCCCGCGTTGCCGTGCGCCACGGCTCCGTCGGTGCCGTGTGCGACCCCCACGAGATTGCCAACGTCCTCGGCATCCCCGGCATAGAAATTATGCTCCAGAGCGCTGCCGACGCTCCCTTCCATTTCCTCTTCGGTGCCCCCTCATGCGTGCCGTCATGCAGTGCCGACATCGAGACAAGCGGTGCCACACTCACCTCCACCGACATCGCCGCCCTTATGAAGCGCCCTGACATCGGTTTCCTCGGTGAGATGATGAACTTCCCCGGCGTACTCTTCTCCGACCCCGAAGTGCTCGCCAAAATCCAGGCTACCCTCGACGCCGGCAAGCCTGTTGACGGCCACGCCCCCGGTCTCCTCGGCGACGACCGCCGCCGCTATGCCGCCGCCGGCATCACCACCGACCACGAATGCACTTCCCTCGAAGAGGGCCGCGCCGCCATCGCCGCCGGACAGTACGTCCTTATCCGCGAAGGCTCCGCCGCCAAGGACTATGCCGCACTCGCCGCCCTCATCACCGAGGATCCCGCCCACGTGATGTTCTGCACCGACGACTCCCACCCCACCGACTTCCTCCGCGGCCACATCGACCGCATCGTGCGCCGCGCCCTCGCCGACGGCCACGACATCATGGATATACTCCAGGCCGCCTGCGTCAATCCCGTGCACCACTACAACATGCCTGTCGGCCTCCTTCAGGTAGGCGACCCCGCCGACCTCATCGCTATCTCCGACCTCACCCCCGACTTCCGCATTCTCGACACGCTTATCCAGGGCACACCCCCCTCCGCCCCCTTCCAGGGGCACCTCCCCCTTTATGGGGAGGCCGTGCGGATGGAAGCCGCGCCTGTCACCCCCGAAGACATTGCCGCTCCCACCGAGGGCGAGCAGCATATCATCGTCGCATCTGACGGCAGCCTGCTCACCGGTCGCGAAGACGGCCCTCTCGACGCCGACGTCCAGAAACTCGTCGTCTATAACCGCTACACCCCCGGCGCCCGTCCCACCGTGGGCTGGATTCGCGGCTTCCAACTCCAGCAGGGCGCCATCGCCCAGACCGTGGCCCACGACTGCCACAACATCGTAGCCATCGGCACCTCCGACGCCCTCATCGCCGAGGTCATCAACGCCGTCATCGCCATGCAGGGCGGCGTAGCCGTCACCGACGGCACCTCGCTCTCCACGCTGCCCCTCCCCGTGGGCGGCATAATCTCGCCCCTCAGCGCCGAAGTCATCGCCGAGCGCAGCACAGCCCTCGAGGCCACCGTCCGCCGTGCCGGATGTCCCCTGCGTTCCCCCTTCATCACCCTCGGCTTCATGGCCCTCCCCGTCATCCCCCAGCTCAAACTCACCGACAAGGGCCTCTTCGACGCCACCACCTTCTCTTTCGTGGAATAAACCTTCCATTAACAGCGACATACACCGGGTAGGGCCCACGCCCTACCCTTTTTGTTATCCACCCGCCTTCCATTATTCCGCCCTTCCATGGCTCTCGCGCCATAATTTATGATAAATTTTTTCCTAATTCATGTAGCGCCGCAGGCATTTATCCCTTCCCCGAAACTGTAAAATATTTTGACAAAATTTTGTACTAAATTTTGGGGATTTTTCGCCGTTCGCGACAGGAATTTTGTTATTCCGGGATGACATTTTCAAGACTTGCGCCCACTTTTTCCACCCCGCGCCGCAAAACACCCGCATCCTCTGGCCACTAGTCCTCCT
>JAKSLT010000030.1 GCA_024401055.1 Bacteroidaceae bacterium
TACAGACCCACCCCTAACCCCTCCCGGCCTCTCTCCGGCTTCGCCACCTCTCCCCTGTTGGGGAAAGGATCCGCTAACGCGGGGAAAGGGCCTGCTCTGCGAGCGGGAGGGGGATGGAGTGGGGGAGTAAAAGACTGCACCCCGTCAAGGATTAAAGGCCTTGGCGGGGTGCGGTGTTATTAAAGGGTGTAGGAGGTGTAAGAAGAAATGTGCTTGGCGCGCGTGGGCGCGTATATTATATAAGGTAGGTTCTATAAATTAGTTTTCTCTTTCATTCAGGGTAGTATTCTATGCTCGGTCGCTTTTGGCCTCTTCTCTTGTATCTTCCTTTCTTTCATTTAGTCACGTAGCCCGCTACGTTCCTGCATGAAAGACAGAAATCTACTTCAGAAGAGTCGCAAAACCGTCACGAGCTAATTAATAGAACCTACCATAAAGTAATGGTAAAAAGTAAAAAAGACGCTTGTAAATGTCGTCTATGTGGGATTTTTGGTGTAATTTTGTAGGCGAAAACTATTTGCTTTATGAAAATTATTAGATTTTGTGTGATTGCTGTCGCTTTGGTGGCCTTGTGGGGCTGCGGAAAAGAGGAGCAGAAACGCGAGGCTCTGCCGGCGCGGGTGACTACGGAAGTGGCGACCCGGACGACGGACTATGACCAACTGGTGTATGTGGGTCAGGTCGTGGCAGAATCGGAAACGATGGTGTCATTCAGCAGTATGGGGGCACTGCTCACGGTGAACGTGAGCGAGGGTCAGAACGTGGCGAAAGGCCAGGTGCTGGCTACGATTGACCCTGCCTCGGTGAAGAGTGCGCTGGCGGGCGCCAAGGCCCAACTGGAACAAGCCCTGGACGCCCAAGAGCGTCTGCGCCAAGTGCACGATGCGGGGTCGCTGCCCGAGATAAAGTGGGTGGAGATTCAGAGCCAGGTGAGGCAGGCCCAGAGTCAGGTGCAACTGTTGGAAAAGCAGATGCTGGACTGCCGCGTGACGGCCCCCGTGAGCGGTGTCATCGGCAAGGGTATCTGCCATGTGGGCGAGACCGCGTTGCCGGGACAACCGCTGATGCGTATATTGAATATTGACCGCGTGCGTGTCAGTGTAAGCGTGCCGGAGAAGGAATATGCCGGCGTGAGCCGTGCCACGAGCGCGTGGCTGACGGTGGAGGCCCTTGGCGGTGAGCGCTTTGAGAGCAACAGCCTGACGCGCGGCATAGAGGGCGATGCCCTGACGCACACCTACACGGTGTGGGCCAGCGTGCCGAATCCGGGCCACAGACTTCTGCCGGGTATGGTGGCCAACGTGCGCTTCGGTCAGCAGCAGGCCACGCCGGCCATTACGCTGCCCGTCGGTTGTGTGCAGCGTGGTGCGGAGGGCAACTTCGTGTGGGTCGTGAAGGACGGCAAGGCCGCCATTTGCCCCGTGACGGTGGGCCGCACGTGCGGTAACCGCATCGTTATCGATGGCGGACTGACGGAAGGCACTACCGTCATCACGCAGGGCTATCAGCGATTGAGCGAAGGGAGTGCGATAAAAAAATAATCGAAGTATCGAATAATCGAAGACTAAAAAATCCCAACTGTGGCAACAAATAAGAAGAACTGGGTGTCGTGGTTGATGCGCAACTACCGGCTGACGTTCCTGCTGCTGGCCCTTCTGTTCGTGTTTGGTCTGTACGGACTTGAGCAGATGCCGAAGGCCGAATTCCCCGATATGGTGATAAGGCAGGGCGTGGTGGTGGCCGTCTATCCCGGCGCCACGAGCGAAGAGGTGGAAGAGCAAGTGGCTCGTCCGCTGGAACGCTACCTTTTTACCTATAAGGAGGTGCGGCGCGCCAAGACTACGTCGGCAAGCAGCAACGGCATGTGTATCATCATGCTGGAATTGGAGGACGATGTGGCCAATGCCGACCAGGTGTGGGCCAAACTGCGCCACGGCCTCAACGAATTCAAGGCCACGCTACCGAGTGGCGTGGTGGCCCTCGTGTGTCAGGACGATTTCGGCGACACGAGTGCCTTGCTCATCGCCGTGGAGTCGCCGCAGCGCACCTATCGCGAGCTGCATAAATACGCCGACGACCTGGGCGACCGCCTGCGGGCCATCAAGTCGGTGAGCAACGTGAAGGTATATGGCGACTTGCGCGAACAGATAACGTTGCGCGTGGACCATCAGCGCCTTTCCGCCTACGGCATCTCCGACAAGATGTTGCTGTCGGCCCTGCAGTCGGGCGGTATGACGATGATGAGCGGCTCCCTGACCACCGGCACGCTCAACCAGCCGCTGCACGTCAGCACTACGCTGACGAGCGAGGAGGAGGTGGCCAACTACATCATCTACACCGACGCCCAGAACCGCGTGGTGCGCGTCAAGGACGTGGCCACCATTGAGCGCGAGTACGACCGCTCGCAGAGTTACATCGAACAGGACGGCCACCCCTGCATACTCATCTCCGCCGAGATGCGTTCCGGCAATAATATCGTGCACTACGGCAAGGACGTGGACAAGGTCATTGAGGATTTCTGCAAGACGGAAATGCCCTCCGACGTAAATATTACGCGCATCGCCGACCAGCCGAAAGTGGTGGCCGACAGCGTGCACGACTTCCTGCGCGACCTGCTGCTCTCCATGGTCATCATCATCCTCGTGATGATGGTGCTCTTCCCCTTCCGCACAGCCATAGTGGCCGCCGCCACCATCCCGCTTTCCACCTTCATCAGCGTGGGGATCATGTACGGCGTGGGCATACCGCTCAACACCTGTTCGCTGGCCGGCCTTATCCTCGTGCTCGGTATGATAGTGGACAACAGTATCGTGGTGCTTGACGGATATCTGGAGTTCCTGGGCAAGGGCATGAGCCGTTGGCACGCCGCGGCCCACAGCGCGCAGCACTATTTCCTGCCGATGATGACCGCCACCGTGTGCATCTGCGCCATCTTCTATCCCTTCCTCTATACGATGACGGGCATGTACTCCGACTTCATCCAGGTGCTGCCGTGGACCATCACCATCAACCTCATGGTAAGCCTGATGCTGGCCGTCGTGGTAATACCCGTGCTGGAGTTCTTCCTCATCAAGAAACCGCCCACCGACGGTGGCAGCAAGATAACGCGCTGGGTGCAGACGACCTACAACCACGTGCTGGACTGGACCTTCCGCCATCCCTGGCTCACCATCGTGGGCGGCATAGCCGTCGTGCTGCTGAGCGGCCTTATCGCTCCGCAACTCAAACTGCGCGCCATGCCTTATGCCGAGCGCGACCAGATAGCCGTGGAAATCTTCCTCCCCGAAGGTGCCGGCCTTGACGAGACGCGCCAGATAGCCGACAGCGTAGCCGCCGCTCTCCACAAGGACAAGCGTGTGCGCTACATCACCTCCTTCATGGGCTGTTCCTCACCGCGTTTTATGACGAGTTACGCCCCGCAGATGGGCTGCCGCAACTTCGCGCAGTTCATCGTAGCCACGCATTCACCGGAGGAATCGGCCTCCCTCGTGGCGGATATGGACCCGCGCTTCGCCGAGCACTTCCCACAGGCCTACGTGAAGTTCAAGCAGATGGACTACCAGAACCTGGAGACCTTTGAGTTCCGTTTCTATGGCGACGACCTCGACTCCCTCCACCTCGTGGCTGACCGCCTCATGGCCCACATGCGGCAGAACCCCGACCTCGAAGGCATTCATTGCAACTTCCAGCAGCCGCGTCCCATCACGGAGGTTACGCTCGACCCCGTAGCCGCTGCGCAACTGGGCCTTAACCGCACTACCACCTCCGCCTCCCTCGCCCTCCTCACCACCGACCTGCCCGTGAGCAGCATCTGGGAGGACGGCTATGAGATGCCTATCGTCCTGAAGGACATCAACGCCGAGAAACGCACCGCCTCCGACATTGCCAACCTCCCCGTCAGCGGCACCACGTCCCTTCGCCAGGTGGCCAACGTCGGTACGGCGTGGAGCGAGCAGAACATCGTCCACCGCAACGGCGTGCGCTGCATCAGCGTGACGGCGGAGCCCAAGCCCGGTGTGCTGCCCAAGCCCATTGAGACGGAGTTGGAGGACTACGTAGCCGCCATGCGTCTCCCCGCCGGTATGCACAGCGAGATAGGCGGCATAGAAGAAAGCAACAACGGCGACCTCTACCCCATGATAATCAGTGGCACGCTCGTCTCGCTCTCCATCGTCTTCTTCTTCCTCCTGTTCAGTTTCCGCCGCTACGGTCTCACCATCGTCAGCATCGTAGCCATCGGCCTCGCCATCCCAGGTATGCTCATCGGCCTGTGGGCCATGAACCGCATGCTCGGCCTGACGGCCATCTTCGGCATCATCACGCTGATGGGCATCATCATGCGCAACGAAATCCTCATCTTCCAGCACGCCGACGATATGCGTAAGAAAGGCATGAGCGTGCGCGATGCCGCCTACGATGCCGGCCGTCGCCGCATGGTGCCCATCTTCCTCACCACCGCCACCACCGCCGTAGGCGTCGTCCCCATGATTCTTGCCGGCACCAGTTTCTGGATGCCCGTGGGCGTAGCCATCTTCGCCGGCGGCATAGGCGCCCTCATCCTCGTCGTCACTGTGCTGCCCGTTGTCTATTGGAAAATTTACGAATAGCCCCGATATGAAGCGCATATTTCTCTTTTTATTATTTAATATGGTGCTGTTCAGCCTGCACGCCCAGGACCTTCAAGCGTTGCAGCAGGCCGCCATACAGAACAACCGCACATTGCAGTCCTCCCGCATTGCCGTGCAGATGGCACAGGAGGACCGCAAGCAGGCCTTCACCAACTATTTTCCCTCCATCCAGGCTGCGGGCGGTGTCTTTCAAGGCTTCCACCGTCTCGTCCAGGTTGATGTCGGCGAGTCGCTGTTCGCTCAGTTCGGCTTGCCCCCCATCACAATCAGCGCGATAAAGAAAGGCGCCCTTGTCAACGCCATGGCCGTGCAGCCCGTCTTCGCCGGCGGACAAATCGTCAACGGCAACCGCCTCGCACGTCTTCAGGAAGAGATACGCCAACTCCAACTGCAAATGTCCGAGCGCGACGTCTCCATTCAAGTAGCCCGTCTCTACTGGCAGGTCGTATCCCTCAAAGCCAATATCGGCACGCTCGATGCTGCCGACCGCCAACTGGCCGAAGTCCATAAGTTTACCTCCGACTACGCCGCCGCAGGCCTCACCACCCGCAACGATGTCCTGCGTGTAGAACTCAAGCAGCAGGAACTCGCTTCCTCCCGCCTTCAGCTTCAGAACGGCATCGCCCTCTCCGAGATGGCGCTGGCACAGCTTTGTGGAAGCCCCACCGCCACCGTTCCCGCAGTTTCTCCTGCGGGTTCCAAGGGCGGGGAGCAGACGCTCATTGACTCACTCATCTCTCGCATAGGAGCGGACACCTGTAAACTTGCAGAAGTATCCACTCCCCTTCCTTTAGGTGAGGGGTTGGTGGTGGGTCTTCGCATAGAATCCCTCCTCTCCCGAAAAGCCGTAGATGCCGCTGCCCTGCAAGTCAAGATGGAGCGCGGCAAGTATATGCCCACGGCGGCCATAGGCATTTCAGACATGTACTACAACATGATGGCCAAGAACGTCAACAACGGCGTTGTATTCGCCACCGTTGCCGTGCCCATCAGCGCATGGTGGGGCGGTTCCCACGCCATTCGCAAAGCCAAACTCGCCCAGCAGCAAGCCGCCAACGACTATGAGGACACGGTAGAAAAACTCCGCCTCGACAACCAGACGGCGTGGAACAACCTTCAGGAGTCCCTCTCCCAGATTACCATTGCCGAAAAGAGCATCGTCTCCGCCGAGGAAAACCTCCGCATGAGTCTCGACCAGTACAAGGCCGGCACGCTCCCCCTCATCGACCTCCTCGATGCCCAGACCCTGCGCCAGCAAGCCGCCGACCGCCTCATAGAGGCCCGTGCCAATTATCAGTTGCGCCTTGCAGAGTACGAGAGCAAAGTCAATCCATAAGCCTTTCAATTTCGTTTCCACATATGTAGAAAGTAATTTCCACATATGTAGAAAGTATTTTCCACATATGTAGAAATTGTTCCCGTTCAGGCATTGTTTACAATAAACCGGAAATAATAAAAAGCGCACCGCAAAGAAATCTTCGCGGTGCGCTTTTCTAAAGGGGGAGCGTATCGTTATTTTTCTTTAACCACGATGGTGACGTCTTCTGTCACGCTGCGGAATTCGGGAGCATAGACACACTCGGCAGTGGCAAGGCCGAGAGTGAACGTGCCCGCGCGGTCGAGGGTCATTTCTTCGGTGAATTCGCGCGTTCCTTTGCGCAGATGCTCAAAGAAATAGTCGGTGCGCTGGTCGCGAACGGCGCGATAGCAGCCGCCATACCAGTCATAACCCGAGAGAGCCTTGCGCGGTTCCATGCAAGCCGCACGACTGGACTTCAGACTGACGAAATCCATGTCGCGGTCGGCACGCATTGTATAATTAATACGCACGCGGTCGCCTACGTGCAGCGCAGTGGCGGCTGTGACGGGCTTCCATTCCTTGCCGTTGAACACTTCCAGCGTGCGACTGACGGCGAGACCGTTGGCATCGGCCTGCACCTTGGTGGCGGGCAGCAGATAACTTACGAAGGCTGCGCCCCAGAGGGGATGGTCCTCGTCGTTCCTTACGGAGAGCGTGGCGTGATTGGCGGCAAAGGCGGCGAAGTCCTCTTTCTTCACGTTCTCAAGAGTGCGCTTGTAGCCCGTGCCAGCCACGTCGGGGGAGAGGAGGCTGTCCTGCCCCACCAATACGGCGTAGGCCGCATCGGCGGTAGCCTCGGAGGTGAGCCATTGCTGGGTGCGCTTGCTCTGCAAGAGCCAGAGGCGCATTTCTGCGATGGCTTCGGCTTGTTTGTCGGATTGCAGCCGCTGCAGGGCCTCGATGGCGAAGGTCTGGGTGGGAATCTTGTAGGAGGACCAACCGGAGATGGCGCGGTCGGTGTCGAAGTAGCGGCCCATTTCTTCGGTGGATACGCTATGTTCGAGCATGCTGCGCAGGAGAAGGTCGCTGCGTTTCTCTCCACCGAAGTAAGCGAGAATTACGGCGCAACCGGCCTTGCCGTACATCGTGAGGTCGTGGTTGGCTTTCTCGGCTTTCTTCAACAGGTAGTCCATGTCGGCAGATTTGCTCTGCTCAGTGATGGCGCAGAGATAGAGGTAGCGGTAATGCCCTTCGCCGAGGCCGAGCGTGGTCTTGTACTTCTTTTCGTAGGCCTTCATTTCCTTCACCGTCTTGTGCATATCCTTGTGAAGATAGGGTAGGGCCTTGTCCAGCATTTGGCGCGCCTTGCCGTTGCCGTCCGTAAGAATCTGTTGGCGCGCCAGAAGCGTGGCAATGTGGGTGGTAGTCCACGCGCTTTCCTCCATACCGCTGAACCAGGGCCATCCGCCCGAGTGTTTCTGCATTTTCTCCAGTTCGGCGAGGGCGGTAGTGATGTTGGCTTTCAGCGTAGCGTTGTCAAGGTTCTCGGCAAGAGAGGCCTGACGTTCGGCCTCGGTCTTGGCCTGCATGAGCCAGGGCGATTCATCAAGGAGTGTCTGGCGCAGGTCGGCGTTGCGGGTGAAGGGGTCGGTGTCTTGGCCGTCGTCAATGTTTTTTGCGGTCAGTGTGGGCACGTACTTCTTGACGTGCTGCGAGAGTTGGAGCGCATAGAAGCGCAGAGCCCAACTGGAGGCGCTTTCGGCCCGTTCGTTGAAGATGGGGTTGAGGGTGTTTACCACATACCAGGCGGGATTGGTGCACTGCTCGGTGGAGAATGTCACGCGCTCGGCCTCGTTGATTTCGCGCCATAGCGGAGAGAGGTCAAGGGTGCGCTCGCCGCGCTTTGTGAGAGAGTAGGGTACACTGTGGGTCACCTCCACCATATTCGTGAGAAGGGGAATGACGCGCTCCTCGCCGTCACTGAATTCTTTCGATGAAATCGTGGTTTTTACGGTAAGGAGACCACCCTCGGGCACTTCTGCCTTATAAGGGAAGAAAAGCGTGCGGCGTTCACCGGCTGCCAGGGTCAGGGGCTTGTCTTCGGAGGATTCGTTGCGCCAGAACGTGACGTGACAGTTCTGGGATTTCTCGGAGAGATTGGTGAACGTCACGGGAATCATCGTCTCATCGCCGTTGCGCAGGAAGCGAGGCGCATTGATTTCAGCCATCAAAGTCTTGCGGGCCACTATGGTGTCGTTGAGAATACCATAGTTGAGCAGAGCATCGTGGGCGAACGCCGTAAATTTCCAGGACGTGAGACTCTCCGGTAAGCGGAAGCGGATGCCCACCTTGCCATCCGCATCCGTGCGGAGTGCAGGCATAAAAAAGGCGGTTTCATCGAAGTTTTCGCGTATCTTGGGCGTTTCGGCTGCGGGAGCCTCGGCGGAGTTTGCTGCACCGTCGGTCATCATGGCCGTTTCTTCTACCGACCTCTCTTTTGTAGACGCCATGTCGGCGGTAGCCATCGCCATTGGAGCCGACTTCAGCATCACTTCATTAAGGGCAACACCCGTTCCCCGTAAGCGAAGGTGAAGGTTACGGCGGGAGGCACCGTAATAGCGGAACAGCCGGCTCTGCCATGCGGTGAGGTCAAGGGGATGATACTGCGGCATTTTGGCGGCGAGGAAAATACCGGGGAAGTCCCAATCAGCATCACGCCAAGAGGCAGAAGGAATATTGCGGCGGAAGTCCAGGCCGAAACTCCAGCCGTTGTCGGTGAAGGCATCCAGTGTGGCATCGTAGAGACGCGCTGTCACGAGCGATTGAGCCGGCGTGCCATCGGGACGGAGGACTTGCAGTGTCCATTCCTCTTCCTGTCCGGGCTGGAGTTCCGAACGGAAAGTGCTCCAATGTAGCAAGAGGCGCTTGTCCGGTTTAGGACGGCGCACCTCGATGGCGGCCGTGTGGAGTTCGCCGCTGTGGACAAAAGCCAAATGGGCCACAGCGCCGTCGCCCCATTCCGGGCGGAATTTCAGGTGATAGGAGAAGCTGTCCGTGAAAGTCACGATGCGGCTCTCTACTATCTTTTTACCCGCGAGCACATCGAGGAAAACATGGCAGGGCTTGTGGCATGAACCGATGGTGAGAGTGGCTTCACTGCCATCGGCGGAGCGTGACTCCTCTCTCCAGAAGGGAAGCGTGTGTTTGTCCACCTGCTCCTTATTATCCTCTGCACGATAGCGGATAGGGATGCGTGCGGAGGCTGTGGCCGTTTCTCCGTTGGAGCCCGTCACGCGCACCTCCACCGTCATGCCCCACCAGCGCCACCATCCGCCTTCAGGACGTTCCACCTTCACGGGGAAGGAGAACTGGCCATTGTCATCCGTGCGCACCGTATCGCCGAGGGAAGAAACCACCTCGGTGTCGGCCAATGGGATGCCGGAATAAGTCTTGACGGAACCGCGCACAACGGCCGTGTCGCCTATAGCAAATTCTTCGGTGAATGCGTCGGTTTTTACCTCAAAGGTGGGGCGCTTGTATTCTTCCACGCGGAAATTGTGCCATGCCCCGTAGGACTTGCCGCGGTTGACGATGACGGAGAAATGTCCCGGCAGGCATACCTTCGGCAGACGGAATGTCGTGGAGGCCTCGCCAAGTTCGTCGGTGACGAGGTGGGTGGTGGACAAATCTTCACCATTGTTGTTGCGGAAAATTAAGGTCAGGCTGTCGTGAGGCACAACGGCGTAGTCGTCGTCATGGCGCTTGTAGGAAAGTACGGCCACCTGCACCTCCTGCCCAGGACGGTAGATGTTGCGGTCGGTGAAAACTTGGACTAAGTTAGACTTAATCTCGCGCTCATCTGCATAATAGCCGCGCACGAAGCTCCAACGCTGGATGGCTGGATGGAAAGTGTCCTTGCCGGCTTGGGGGAAGAAATCGGCAGAGTAATTGTTGCCGTTGTAATCTTTGTTTTCAAGATAGATATATCCGTCGGTCTCGGGGCGGAACACCGTCTCGCCCTTCTTACCGCGGCGCACGAGGCGGATATCGGAGAGTTTCTTTCCCGTAGCAGCATCGACGAGAGCCACGCGGCAGCGGCCGTCGGAAAGGCCAAAAAAGAGCGGTTTCACCGAAGAAACATTGATTTTCTCCGTGTCCGACAAGTCGCCCGATGACAACTGCACCTCATAGGCGCCCGCTTTCGGGATGGATAGGCGAACAGTGTCGGTGCGCTCTTCCCATACGGGAGTGTCGGGGAAATGAAGCTGGAGCGTCTGACCGGCCACTTGCAGTGACGCCTCGCGGATATTCCGGGCGCGGGCGGCAAAAGTAACGGATTCACCGGGATAAATGACATAATTTTGGGGAATGGAGAGCGACAGCGTAGGCTGTTCTTTATTGGCCAGGTATGTCATGATGGGAGCGACATGCTTCAGCGCGTCATCCTCATCCACGGCTTTGCGCCATGCGGGGTAGCGCACGCTGTCGGGGAGGTTCTGTCGCTGCATCAGGAGTAGGGCCGCCGCCTTGTTGCCGCGCTGCTCATAGAGTTTTTGAGCTGCCGTGATGATGGCTGCATCGTCGTCCTCGTCAATTTCAGTAAGGAAAAGGCTCATGAGGTCGTCGCCGTAGAGCCATTCCGAGTCCTTGCCCTTGACAATCAGCGGCAGATAGTCCGTAGCCTTGGCGTCTGCCAAGAGAGTGAGGTCGGAAAGCGAGGCGTGGATGAGAGCCGTGTCGCTCTTGCAAAGACCCAGCACGTGCTGATAGACGGCGCGCTGCACGGGGCGTTGCTCGGCATCAAGGGCAGCCTGGATGGCATCCAGGGAGTGTTGAAGCGAGTCGGGCGATATCTCCGTTTTGCACTGCATCGTCTGAAAGAGCGCACGGCAGAGTTGCGGCATGTTGTTTTCAGCCTGCGCCTTCTTCTGAATGGAAGAAAGTTCTTTGAGGGCCGTAGCGGGGAGGTCGTCCTTGAGAGCCTTTTCCACGCGCAACCATTGTGCTTCGTAAGAAGAACCGGTGGCGGTGGGGGCGGCAAAAGAAAAAGTCGCGCACATAAATATAATAAGGAGTGAAAAAGTGTGTCTCATACCTTACAAATAATATAGACATTAGTTAATTTGAGCGCAAATGTAGTGAAAAACGAGGGAAGTTCCAAAGAATTTATCTATTTTTGCGGTGATTTTTAGAGAAAATAACATAAAAGCGGATGACAACTGTATTAATTTTCACCTTGATATTGCTCGCAGCGTCCTATGCGGCGGGCTTATTAGGCTCGCTGACGGGCCTCGGCGGAGGTGTGGTTGTCATCCCCGTGCTGACGCTGTGCTTCGGCGTGGATTTCCACTATGCCGTGGGTGCTGCCCTCGTGGCCAGCATCGCCACCTCCAGTGGTTCCGGCAGCGCCTATGTGAAGGAAGGCATTACCAACGTGCGCCTCGGCATGTTTCTGGAGATAGCCACCACCATAGGAGCCGTGGCCGGTGCCCTCGTGGCGGTGTACCTCAACAACAGTGTCATTGCGATAATATACAGTATTGTGCTCTTGCTTACAGGCACTATGCAGTTTGTCAAGAAGCAGGACCACACCGGTGAGCGCGGCAGTGAGGCAGCGCGCCGTCTGCGCCTCTTCGGCACTTATCCCGACAAGAACGGTGTCTGCCACGCTTACGAACTGCGCAATGTGGCGGGCGGCTTCGGCGTGATGGGCATAGCCGGCATGTTGAGCGGCATACTCGGCATCGGCAGCGGTGTGCTGAAAGTCATCGCCATGGATAACCTGATGAAGGTGCCTTTCAAGGTCAGCACCACGACAAGCAACTTCATGATGGGCGTCACGGCCTGTGCTTCCGCCGTGGTGTATGTGCAGCGCGGCAACATTACTCCCGGCATCGCCTGCCCCGTACTTATCGGCGTGCTGTTCGGTGCCCTGACAGGGGCACGCCTGTTGAAGCGTCTCGACGTGCGGTTGCTCCGTAAGATATTCGCCTTCGCCGTCTTCGCCGTGGCGATAAACATGATGTATATGGCGTTGACGGGAGGATTTGAATAATGTGAACGCTGTGCTTAATTTGGATAATGTGAGTAATGTGGGTAATGTGAGTAATGTGGATACTATGAATAATGTGAGTAATGTGGATAATGTGAGCAGCATGCAGCAACTTATAGCCCGCACCCTCCGTTGGGGTGTGGGTATAGCCTGTGCCATCGCCACGATAGGCGGTGTGCTCTATCTTCTGCGCCACGGCAGTGAGCCCTTGCCCGATTACACGCACTTCTCCTACGAAGCCCCCGAGAATCATCCCGCGGAATACACCACGCTCTCCGGCATTTGGCAGGGCGTGCTCTCCGGGACGGCCCGCTCGTGGATACAACTCGGCGTCATTATCCTTATTCTCACACCGGTGATGCGCGTACTTCTTTCCCTCGTGGAGTATCTGCGTGAGCACGACTGGCTCTACGCCTTCATTACTTCCGTCGTGCTCGCCGTGATTATCTGTAATTCTTTTCAAATATTCTGAGACCTTCGCTCTATGGATCTCGCCGTCATTGATTCCAACCGCCTCTCCTGCATGGGTCTTCAGAACCTCTTGCAAGACATTATCCCGCTGTCCTCCATCAGCGTGTTCTGTTCGTTTGAGGCCTTCGTGATGAGCCGTCCCGAGCGCTTTGCCCATTGCTTCGTCAGTTCGGGTCTGTATTTTGAGCACGCCGCCTTCTTCCAGAGCCTTTCCCATCATTGCATCGTGCTGGTGCAGGGCGACAACTTCCCCCGCATGGCCGGCTTGCTCACCATCAATGTCTGCCAGGACGAATCCCACCTCGTTAAGGATCTCCTCCGCCTGCGCCGCCAGGGCCATGAGGGCCGTGCCGCCTTGATGCCACCTCCCGCACAACTCCTTTCTTCCCGCGAACAGGAGGTGGCCGTACTCTTGGCCAAGGGACTCATCAACAAGGAAGTGGCCAGCCGCCTCAATATCAGCCCCACCACCGTCATTACCCACCGCAAGAATATCATGGAGAAACTCCATGCCCGGTCCCTTGCCGATATCATCATCTACGTCGTCACACAAGGGCTCGTACCCCTTGAAGAATTGTCATAAATCATACTTCCCGTAGGCGGGAAAGCCACATTTTCTCCTTTGTTGTTGTGGTTTTCCTCTTTTTTTCCTAACTTTGCAGCCTCAATATATTATTATATGTATCTCGCTCTCTATATAGCCCTCTTTCTCGCCGGCCTCGTCGTAATCATCAAAGGAGCCGACTGGCTCACCGACGGTGCCGCCGCCATAGCCCGCCGTTTTGGCGTGCCCACTATCGTTGTGGGTCTCACCGTAGTGGCCATGGGCAGCAGTATGCCCGAGTTCGTTGTCAGCGTGATGTCCGCCGTCAAGGGTCAGACGGGAATGGCCGTCGGCAATGTTGTAGGCAGCAATATCTTCAACATCCTCGGCATCCTCGGCATCACAGCCCTCGTCAGTCCTATCGTCGTGACGCGCGGCAGTATTCGCAATGACGTGCCCTTCGCCGTCCTCGCCTCCCTCGTTGGCCTCATCGCCGTGTGGGACGGTGTGATGGAGCGCACCGACGGCCTCATGATGCTCTGCATCTTTGCAGTCTTCATGAGCTACACTCTCGCCATCGGCAACGGCAGTGCCCCCGCCGGCACTCCCGCCGAGGAAAAGCCTCAGGGCAGCTTGTGGAAAACTATCGGCCTCACCATCCTCGGCCTCGGCAGTCTTCTTCTCGGCGGCGAAATGCTCGTGGAGGGAGGTGCCAACACCGCTCGCATCATGGGCGTCCCCGAGAGTCTCGTAGCCCTCACCTTCATCAGTATCGGTACTTCTGCCCCCGAACTCGCCGCCTCCGTCATGGCAGCCCGGAAGGGTGACCACGGCATCGCCCTCGGCAATATCGTGGGCAGTTGCGTGTTCAATATGTTCTTCGTCCTCGGCACCGCCGCCTCCGTTTGCCCTCTCGACCAGGGCGGCGTCACGATGGTCGATTTCGGCACCCTCGTCTTCGCCTCCGTCCTCCTCTGGCTCTTCTGCCGTTTCGGCGACAAGCAGACCTACCGCATCAACCGCATAGAGGGCTCCGTCCTCGTCCTCATAGCCGTGGCCTACTACACTTGGCTGGTTGTGGGAAATTAGCAGATTAGAAAATTAACAGTATTACCCATATGAAACTTTTTACCAATTTCCTTTCTTTCTTTACGGCTTCCCCCTTTAAGGGGGAGCGAGGGGGTCTTCTTTTGATCCTTGCCCTTCTTGCTCTCCCCCTCTCTGCCGACCAGCTCACCGTGGAGCAGAGCATCGCCCGCCTTTCCCGGCAGACCGGCACGCGCCATCTCATGCCCCAGAAGCAAGGCTCCCTCACCCTCGCCGCCACATACGGTGACCCCGGTGAGAACCACTTCTACGTGCTCAACCGCCCCGGCGATGCCGGTTTCCTCATCCTCGGTGCCGACGATGCAGCCCCCGCGCTTCTCGCCGATGTGGAGCAGGGCCATTTCGCCCCTGACTCTATAGCCCCCTCCCTCCGTTGGTGGCTTAATGAGTACGACCGCGCCATCAACAACTCCATCGCTCTCGGCCGTCCGCTTTATTCTTCCACGCAGCGTCCCGCCAAGTCCGCCCTCACGCCCCTCGTCAAGACCACCTGGGGACAGGGCGACGCCAACTACGGCTATGAACAGCACTACAACATCTTCTGTCCCAAGATAAAAGGCCAAAATACTTCCGTCGGCTGCGTGGCCTGCGCCATGGCACAGATAATGAACTACTATCAATGGCCCAAGAAGGGCAACGGCAAGGTGTCCTACACCACGCTCACCAATAAGCTCGCCGTCTCTGCCGACTTCTCGCAGGCCACCTACGACTGGGCCGCCATGCAGGACCACTACGGCTACACTGTCCTCTCTAACGGTTCCACTGCCACCTACGACTTCGACCAGGCCGCCAACGACGCCGTGTCCCTTCTCATGTTCCATTGCGGCGCCGCCACCGACATGGACTACGGCCTCCCCAGCGCCGGCGGCTCCGGCACCTCCGGCTACTATATCGCCGGCGCCCTCGCCAAGACCTTCGACTACGACCCCGCCGTCTTCCACGAGCAGCGCTATTTCTATACCGACGCCGACTGGGAAGACCTCGTCTATAACGAAATAGCCGCCGGCCGTCCCGTCCTTTACACCGGTGCCACGGAGAAACTCGAAGGCCACGCCTTCGTCTGCGACGGCTATAAGAACGGCCTCTTCCATATCAACTGGGGCTGGAACGGCCTCTCCGACGGCTACTACGCCATTACCGGCACCTCTTGCCTCCATCCCAAGCAGCAAGGCACTGGCGGCAGTTACAACTGCGACGCCTTTGTCAAAGATCACGTCATCATCACCGGCATCCAGCGTCCGCAGGAAGGCAGCAAGCCCCGCCAGTATGTAGGTTCCGCAGGCAGTACGATTATCTTCGAGCCCTTCTTCGGCACCGACTACAAGAACGGAACCTACTTCCAACTCGCCTGCGAGGAAGGTCTCTACAACTTCTCCTACGATGACCTCTCCCTCAAGTTTGGCGCGAAGTTTGTCAGCACTGTCTCCGGCAAGACCTTCTACATCGACTACAACGACACCTACCAGATCCTCGGAACACTCGACGGCGTCACCTCCTTCATCGTTCTCGGCAAGAATGTTCCCGACGGTATGTATAATGTCTATCCCGCCTTCATGGTGAAGGGCGGCGAGTGGCAAGACGTAGCCATGCCTGCCGGCTCCACGCCGCCCACTATCAAGTACGGCACCGGCATCGAGACCGACCCCGACAATCCCACGCCCATAGAGACCGAGCCCCAACTCGCCTGCAAGAGCGTTGAGAGCACCGACGGCGGCAACGACGACCGCACCGTCAACATCACCGTCACCTATCCCGCCAACATCGAGAACACCCGTTTCAGCGGTGAGGTGACCCTCGGTCTTGCCGACCCCGAGGGCAACATCGTCGCCATCTTCGCCGACCGGGCCACGCCCCTCTCCATGACGCCCTCCTCCTATTCCGAAGTGCCCCTCCGCCTCTCCGCCGTCATCCCCGACAGCATCGCCGACGGCAACTACCTCGCCGTGCCCTTCGCCCGTCAGGAAAGCGCCACCGAGTGGGCTGCCTTCTATCGCTTCGACCCCTCCACCGGAAAAATCTACAAGGCCAACCCCTTCCTCTCCGTATGGATTAGCGGCAAGCACGTCAGCCTTAAGCAGGAAGCTCCCACGGTGGCCGACGACGCCATCCTCGTGTGCTACGCCGTGCAGAGCGCCGACGGCGGCAACCGCCTCCGCACCCTCAACCTCTCCCTCACCTATCCCGGCAACGGTTCCAAGAACGACTTCAACGGACAAGTGGCCATAGGCCTGTGCGACGCCGAAGGCAACATCCTCGACATCTACGAGGAGCAGTCCGCCGACTTCCAGATAGCCTCCGCCAAATACACCGCCCAGCCCCTCCGGCTCTCCGCCGTGCTCCCCGCTACCGTGGCAGACGGCCACTACCTCGCCGTGCCCTTCGCCTTCCAGGAAGGCAGCACCAACTGGACGCCCTTCCGCTACCTCGACATCAGCACCGGCAAGATAGAGAGCCGCAACCCCTACCTTGACTTCTGGCTGCAGGCGGGCGACATCCTCCTCGACGACCCCCTCACCGGTATTAGAGGACTACAGACAACAGACAGCAGACAGCAGACAATTTCCTACGACCTCACCGGCCGTCCCGTCAAGACATCCCCCCAAGGGGGGAGCGAGGGGGGCTTTACCTTCCAGCGCGGCATCACCCTCACGCCCGGCGGCAAGAAACTCCTCGTCCGCTAATTCCCCATCGAAGAAGACAGTCATTGTCTACTGTCCACTGTTAATTGTTCAAGGCCGCCGGGCATTCCCCGGCGGCCTTGCGTATATGGATAAACCGTCAGTTACGGGCGATGAAGTTCCCGCATACATAGGCAAGCGGCAAGGCGGTTACGGCCTTGCGGTACATGCTTTCTCCGACATCGTCGTCTTGGCCACAGCTGTGGCCAAGTATGCGTCACAGCTGTGGCCAAGTATCGGTCACTACTGTGGCCAAGTATCGGTCACAGCTGTGGCCATGATGACTAAATGCCGACTAAGAACAACTACTTACCTACTATTTTAGAAGGCTTATCCCGAACAGACGCAGGAAATGTAAAAAATGTAATGGAAGTATTTCTGCAAACAAGCAAAATACGTAACTTTGCCGACGGAAATATCATTCTGATGAAGATGAAATACTTACATGTAATTTTATTCACGCTCGTCGTTCTCTCGTCTTTGCCGGGATGCACGGGAAACGAAGAAGCAAGAGAGAAAATATCAAGAGCCGAGAGTTTGCTGCGTTCCAGTCCCGACTCCGCCCTTGCCATACTCGACAGCCTGCGGGATGAAAAGGATGAGTGAAGTGATGCGTTAAAGATGCGTTATGAGCTGGTGTATGCCGAGAGTCAGAAACAGGGCTATATTCCATTCTAGAACTGTCCGGGGAATGTTAAGATCTCTTCGTATTGGGCTGGACACTTCTGGGCTTTCAGCCCGTTTCATATAGGATAAGCCCCTCCTCTTGACAACCTTCCAAACCTCCTGCATTTACAAGGGATACGAAAGATTACTTTCTTTTTCCCCGGACAGCAATGATTCCATTCACGACAGACAGCATCGCACTTGCCGTTGCCCGCTATTATGACCGCCACGGTTCACCTAACAAAAGGATGAGAGCTCTTTATATAGCGGGGTTATCTTACCGGGATTTGGGTGATGCGCCCTCGGCACTTAAATATTTTCGTATGGCAGTAGAGGCTGCCGACACAACGGACAAGCATTGCGACATACGATGATGAAGGCTTATTTCCCGAAAAAAGCAAGACGAATAAGAGATGGTTCTGCTATCCCGGCATTACAAAAACGGGGGGGGGGTAAAATTTAATTGTAAGAATTCCGCCTTTAGCGCGCGTATATAGTATAATGTGCGTAACTTTGCGGCAAGTAAGGAGACGTTTCTCCCTCATACAAACCTTAAAAACGGTCTGATATGAAAAGAGTAATTTTTTCCGCAGCATTATTGCTGATGACGTCTGCGTCGCTGGGCGCACAGACCATTGACAACGCCAAGGGTTCATTCCCCTTCGCGTTCTTCAACAACCTGGAGGAGATACAGGAAGCGGAGGACAACACTTTCGTGTCGCCTCTCTCGCTTTGGATGGCCATGGGAATGGTGCAGAGCGGCGCCAACGGCAACACGCTCACGGAGGTGCTCCAGACGTTGGGCCTTGACGCCAACATCACGTCCGACAGTCTCAACGCCTACAACAAACAGCTGATGGCCGCCCTGCGCGACCCCCACGAAATCCTCGGTCAGGACTTCTTTATTGAAGAGGAAAAGGTTTATGCTCCCGTGCTCGAAACGGCCAACGGCGTATGGTCGGACGAGGGCTTCCCCTTCCTGAACAGCTTCTACGGAACCGTCACCGACAGTTATGACGCCCACCTCCAAACGCTCGATTTGTCCCTGCCGTCCTCAATGGACGCCATCGACAGATGGGTGAGCGACAACACGCACGGCACCATCGGGAAGCTCGGCGTCCAGCCCTCCGACGGACTCAGAATGATGCTCGTGAACACCCTCTATTTCAAGGGCAACTGGAGGTGCTCCTTCATAAAGGAATTCACCGACCGTAACGGCCGATTCTATAATTACGGCACCGCTCCCGTGGGAGCCACTATGATGCACGGCAAATTCAACTCAGTGGAATATGCCCACACTTCGGGCATCACGGCCGTGGCCCTGCCTTACGGGATGTTCGGAAGATACAGGATGAACGTCCTGATGCCGGACGACAGCGCCCTGCGCCTCACGCCCGAAACGTATCAGCAGGTGAAGGAGTCCATGCAGCAGTCAGACATTGACCTCACCCTGCCCAAGTTCAGCCTCGACTGCGAGTTCAATCTTTGCGACGTGCTCCCCCGGATGGGTATGCGCGAGGCCTTCACGCCCCAGGCCGATTTCTCACGGATGTCCGAGGAAGACCTGTTGATAACTCAGGCCAGGCAACTCTCCCATCTTGAGATTGACGAGGACGGAACGATAGCCTCTGCCGCCACCGTCTTCGGATTTGACTCCGAAGGTTTTGATGAGCCCACGTTCGAGCCCGTAGCCTTCAATCATCCCTTCTACGTCACCATCGAAGACACGCAGACAAACACCATTCTCTTCATCGGCCATATCACGAACATCAGCAAGGCGCAGAAGCACTTGGCACCGGCCGCCATTCAGTCCGTGCCCAAGGCCACTCCGCAGCCGTCGCACCTGATGCTCACCGACGAGGGCCGGCTCCTCATCCGCAAAGACGGCAGAGACTACACTCTCGAGGGTATTGCCGTCAAATAGCAAGTTGGCACAAATCTATTATTTCTGGAAATAATTTCTTTTAAGCCCCTTCCCTCGCTCGCAGAGCGAACTCTTTCCCCAACAGGGGAGAGGTGGCGGAGCCGGAAAGAGGCCGGGAGGAGAGGCCTTCTTATAAAGATATGAAAAGATACATTGCTTTATTCTTCGTTGCGGCGTGCAGCATCGCGGTGTGCTCGTCGGCTTACGGGCAGCGTAACGAATACGCGGGTTACATTATCACTAATCTGGGCGACACGGTTCGCGGCATCCTCGATTTCAGGAGCAATGACCAACTGGCACGCTCGGTAAGTTTCAAGGCTGCCGCGGCGGAGGACTACCGCACGTTCCAGCCCGGCGAAATCAAGGGCTTCCGAATCGATGACAACGGCAAATATTACGTGGCGCGTGAGCTACCCTTCGCCGACGGCGCGCGCAAGTGCTTTGCCGAATACCTCGTGGAGGGCAAGATGAACCTCTACTATGTGGCCGACGGCACGGAGAAAGCGTATTTCTTTGAACGCGAGGACGGGGAAATCGTGCTCGTTCAGACGAAGACCTCGCTGACGGCCGGCGGTGACGAACGTCGCCGTGAATTTCTGCAACGCGGCAAGCTGACCTATCTTATGCAGGACTCGCCCGCGGCTATGAAGACGCTGGAGACACGCCACAAGATGGAGCACAAGCTCGCCATTGACGCAGTGAAGAACTACCACCGCGACCTCTGCGGCAGCGACGAGGGCTGCATAGAATATCAATACAAGAGCAAGTCGGGGCGCAACAAGGCGCACTTCAAGGTGCTGGGTGGCTACAACTACTATTTGCCGAAGATGGGCCGTCGTATGCCGTGGGACATCACGGAAGACCAGGCCACCTGCCATACGGCGGAGATTGGCGTAGGCGTGGATGTGAATATGGACCGCGCTGTGAAGGGCCTCTCCTTCCAGGCTTCGCTGGACTATTCGCACTATCGCTCCGCAATGGGGCACTCTACGATTGAAACGTACAATATTCTGGACGAACTCGTGAGTAGTCAAGAATGCAACTACCGCGCCGTGGGCAATCTCGTGACGTTGCAGGCGGGCTTCCAGTATGCCATCGGCACGGCCCGCGTGAAGCCGCTGGTGAGGGGAGGCGTGTCGTATATGATTTGCATTGAGGACTTCACGCAGGATAACGACTTTGTGGTGCTGGAGCCCGGCCGCGACCACTATTACCTGAACGGCGAGGTGGAATACCCCGGCTTTTATGTAGGCACGGGCTGTCTGGTGGCCTGCGGGAAACACACCCTCGGCCTGCACCTGGACTACGGGATGAAGCGCGTGGGCCTGACGCTGGAATATGTGTTTTAGGATTTGCAGATATACGACAAAGGCCGCAGGAGAATATCTTGCGGCCTTTGTCGTATGGGAGTAGGAACTAATTAAATCAGAGTTTTTGGAACTCGGCGAAGATGCGGTCGGCAGTCTGCTGCATCACCTCGGGGGCGGGGGAGAGGTGCTCCTTGCGGAAATCCACGTCGGCCTCGCTCTGCATGGGGATGAGGTGGATATGGGCGTGGGGCACTTCAAGGCCGAGCACGACCTGGGCCACCTTGCGGCAGGGGCATGCTGCGCGGAGGGCGAGGGCTACCTTCTTGGTGAAGAGTTGGAGGGCGGCGAGGGTGTCGTCGTCGAGGTCAAAGAGGTAGTCGGTCTCCTGGCGGGGAATGACGAGGGTGTGGCCTATGGCCAGAGGGGAGATGTCGAGGAAGGCGTAGAAGCGGTCGTCCTCTGCACATTTGTAGGAGGGTATTTCGCCGGCGGCGATTTTGGAAAAAATTGACATAATAAAAGAAGGCCTCTCCCCGTCAAAGCTGCCTTCGGCACTTTGCCACCCCTCCCCAGTTAGGGAGGGGGACTATACAAATCAGGGGGTGGGTTGTTGTTTAGGGTTACTTATAGTCTTATTATCTCATTATCCTTACTCAAACGTAATCTTGAGGATTTCGAGCTGGAGGGTGCCCATGGGGGTGGTAACGCTGACCTTGTCGCCTACTTTATGGCCGAGGAGGCCTTGGGCGATGGGGGTGGCGGAGGATATCTTGCCCTGACGGAGGTCGGCCTCTGTCTCGCTGACGATGGTGTAGCGCATCTGCATGCCGTTGGTGAGGTTCTTCATCTCAACGGTGGAGAGAATCTGCACGCAGGAGGTGTCGAGTTTGGTGGGGTCGATGATCTTGGCCTTGGAGAGCTGGTCTTTGAGGACGGCAATACGCATCTCGAGCATGCCCTGTGCTTCCTTGGCGGCGTCGTATTCAGAGTTTTCAGAAAGGTCGCCCTTTTCGCGTGCTTCTGCGATGGCGGCGGAGGCGGCGGGACGCTCTACCTCTTCCATGTGTTTGAGTTCGGCCATTTTCTTGTCATAGCCGTCGCGTGTCATGTATGCCATAATATAAGACCCCCTCTAACTCCCCCGAGGGGGGAGGATTGTATGGGGATGGAATGGTTTTGTTTTGTTATATTATTGTTATTTGTTATTTTCGGAGATACTACAAAAGAAAGAATTCCCTGGCGTGTGAGGCCGTGGAACTCTCTCATTTTTTGTATGTCGGTGCAAAGGTAAGGCTTTTTTTCTTAAGAACCAAACTTTTGGACGGAAAAGTTTATTTTCCAGTAAGTTTTGTTTGCCAGAAGGCCTTAATATCGTCCCATTTGTAATAGCCGGGGGCGACTTGCGGGAGATTGGCGACGGTTACTTCGCGCTCGTTGAGGAGGGGCTTGACGAGGATGGGGGCGCCGGCCTTCTTGGAACGGAAGAATACGAGCTGGACGTTGGAGGCCATGGTGAAGATTTCGTAGTTGCGCCAGTGGGCGGCGAGGTCGTCGGGGTCGGTGGCGCGATAGCCGCAGGAGCCGAGTTCCATGAGGCAGGCGAGGGGCAGGACGCACACTTCATGGCCGAAGCGGAGGGTGGCGACGTTGCGGGGCGTGCGGCCCTGCTGCTGGGTGGCGAGGCATGAGTCGGCGGCGGCGATGAAGGAGCGCAGGAGATAGGTTTGGGAGAAGGGCGCTTCGGCACCGCAGACGGGGTTGTGGCCGTAATGGACGTACCACGCCCAGTTGGCGCGCTTCCAGAGAAGATGGGCGTCGGCAGCGGGGAAGAGGTCGTAGAGGTCGTAGCGCGCCTCAATGACGGGGCGGGGCACGGCATGGCCGCCTCGGGTGGCAAAGGCGTGGCTCTGCATGTTGCCGGCAATGTCGAAGAGCTGGTCGCGGAGGGCGGGGATATTGACGACGGCCTTCACGCGGGCCGTGTCGGTGAAGAGGGCGAGGGCGAGGCGGGCGTTGATGGCGCTGAGTTCCTCGGCATGCTGAACGTCGAACTGGCGGGCTACATCCATGCCGGCACGCCACTGTTCATCGGTGAGGAAATGGCGGCGCTTCTTGCTGTCCTGGCAGTTGAGGTACCAAAGGTCGGCCTGCGAGGCGTCGTTGCGGACGTCGAGGGCGGGGAAGGCCTGCTTGAGGCTCCACAGTTCGTTCTCCATGCTGAAGATGCAACGGATGACGGGTGTGCTGCGGGCCTCGATGAGGCCGCCTTTCTTGAAGATTTCGGGCCAGCGCGAGGCCATGCGGGCGCCGATGCCGCGGTGCTGCTCGGCACCGATGTCGGTGAGTTCGCCGAGGCGGCCGGCGGAAACGTCCACCATGCGGTCGAGGACTTCCATCACTTCGCAACCGCGGGGCGTGAGGAGGCCGAGGGAGTCGGCGCGGTGCATCTTGCGGCAGGCGGAGGCGTACTGGTCGGGCTGTATGAGCCAGCGGGAACCGTGGCGGGCATAGCTGCTGATGTAGCAGGGCTTATACCCCTTGGGAGCCGCCGTAGGGGCAGGAGCGGCGGCACCGCGGTAGCACACGTAGTTGGAGGCGGAGAGGGTGACGTCGGCCGTAATGTCGGCAAGGGACTGGGCAAGGCCTCCTCTTATTCCCCCAAGGGAGGAAAACAGGATGATGATGAGGAGGAGACGGGAAAAGTATTTGTTCATGTTGATGTGAAGAGATTATTTATTTTTATCAAGAATTAAAGAATTCGGAATTCTTTCTTTTGAATAGTCTAATTCAGGGGTACATGAATTTTGAGGAATTGCAGTGCCGGGCACTGCCGGAGCCTTGTGGAAACACTGTCCGCATGGAATTCTGCGGCACCGTGCCGCAATTCCCTAAAATTCACTTTACGCACAAAAATAATTCTTAAATTCTTTAATTCTTGATAATAAAAAGAACCAAAGAACCTTGATGATTTGTGACAGTAGCCCCGTGCGGCTATTGCTTTTCTACGAGTTGGCCTAACCAGCGGTTGATGGCGATGCGGGCGGTCTTCAGGATGGTGTCCTCTGAGCGCTGGTAGTCGGCGGAAGTGATGTCGGCGCGGATGTCGGGGGCTATGCCCCACTCGGTGTGCTGCTTCCGGGCGTCGAGCATGGGAGAAGCGGAGAAGCGGACACCCCAGCCGTAGGGGAGTTCGGCGGTGAAGGGGAGACCGCTGCCGCCGCCGGTGTCGTCGCCCACGAGGATGACGTGCTCCTGCTCTTTGAGGAACATCACGAAGGCGTTGGCGGCGGAATAAGTGCGGCGGTTGGTGAGGATGGCGACGGGGCGTACCCACTTCACACCCTCGGAGGGGGCTATGTAGATGGGCTCGGGCGAGGAGAAGGCAGAATGGCCGCGGCCGGTCTTGTATTGCATATAGCCCGCCAGAATACGCTCCTTGATGAAAGAGGAGGCGAGGGCCTCGGCTGCCGTGAGGAGACCGCCGCCGTTGCTGCGGATGTCGATGATGAGGGCGGGACAGTCCTTGAAACTCATGAGCATCTCGCTCATCGCCGTGACGGAGGGCTGCGTCTCGAAGGAGCCGACGCGCAAATAGCCTATGCTGTCGCCCGCCAGAATGCGATACTGCATGCCGCCTGCGTAGCGATAGTCCTCGGCGCGGCCGAGCGTCTTGCGCAGGAGAGAGTCGGAGAAGTTCATGGGGTGGTCGTCAAACCACGCACCGTAGCGGCTCACGTTCATGCCGGAGATGAGATTGACGTGTCCGTCGCGGAGCTCGTAGGTCATGCGCGAGAGGGTGTCGAAGAGGGCCGCACGGCTCATCGTGTCGCTGACGAGCGGGGCATAGCGGTCGTGGACGGCCTGCCAGTCGATGTTCTTATAGTCGAAGAAGCAGTAATGCTCGTCAAGCGTCTGCCACAGCGCCTCGAAGGCCGCCGTGGGCGTGGCGTCGGTCGTGAGGTCGTCGGTGATACAGCTCACGCACGCACTATATATAATAAGGAGTTGAACGAATAACGTTGAATGTTGAACGAGGCGCTTCATTTCAGTATGCTGAGTTTGCGGCTGAAGCCGAGGAGAAACTGATTGTACCAAGCATGGCGCTTGATGCCGTTGAGCGAGGACTGGCGTACATCGCCGCCGTAGCCCACGATGAGGCGCGACTTCCTGACGGGAATGGCGAGGGTGGCCTGCAAGCGGAGGCTGGGGGCGTTGCCGGGATAGGTGCAGCGCAGGTTGCCGTCCCAGTGGCCGTGGCGGAAGAGCTCGTAGTAACTCTGCCCGTACTGCATGGCGAATTGCGTGCCGACGAGGGGCACGTCGGCCTGAACGCCGGCTTGCCAGGGATGTCCCTTCACGGAGAAGGTGTAGGCGGCCAGTGCCGAGGCGGCGATGTCGGCACCGATATGGGCCTGCGCGGGGTTGTTGCCGCCGAGGGTGCTGTAGGTGCCGCCGCCGTCGAACTCCACGAGGGCTCCCGCGGCGAGGCGCAGACGGCTCTCGATCAGATGCCAGTTGTAGTGGCAGCCGCCAGCGAGCGTTAGGGCTCCGTCCCATTGGTGACCGCCGCTCACGGGCGACTTGGAGTAGGCGCCCCTGACGGCATAGCGTGCCATCGTGGTGAGGTGCCCCTTTCCCCAGTGCGTGGGGCGCTCGGTGGTCATTGCCACGGAGAGCGAGGGCCCCGTGTAGGCATAGGGCGAGAGGTAAGTGTCCATCACGCTCGCCCCGCCCACACCGAAGAGCGTGGTGCGGGAGATACCCTCCATTGCCGGACTGCCGGTAGGCTGCCCCTGGGCGGCAATGGCGGCGAGGCCTGTGATGAGAAGAAGAAGGTAGCGCCTCATGTCTTTATGCTGTTATATACTTCTTGGCATAAGACCGTTTGTTTTTATTTTATCAAGAATTTAAGAATTATTTTTGTGGGCAGAGTGAATTTTTAGGAATTGCGGCACGATGCCGCAGAATTCCATGCGGTAAGTTTTTCCGCAAGGCTCCGGCAGTGCCCCGCACTGCATAATTCATAAAAAATCGTTTTGTGAGCGCGCAAGAAAAATTCTTTAATTCTTAAATTCTTGATAAAAAGAAAAATCAGAATGTCAGTATATGTTCTTATTAAGCCGGTGCGGACTAACGGCCCAGTATCTTTTTGCCGCCCTGGATGTAGAGGCCGTGGGAACGTGAAGAGGCGTTCAGCACGTGGCGGCCCTGAAGGTCATACGTCGTGGCCTGCTGCCCGGCGGTCGTAGCCTGCTGTCTTTCTATGCCCTCGGGAATCATTGAAGGAATCTCTGGCATGTTGAGATACTCGGACAACTCGTGGGGCGTGCGAACAATCCAGGGGTCGGGCATGTAGCCGCCCTGGGAGGGACAGTACATGGCGCCGAAGCCGCCAATCTGGTAGCCCGACTCGGGATAGAGCATAAAGACGCAGTAGCCGTATTTCGTGCCGTAGTAATGGCAACCGTCGCCGGGGGTCTTCTCTACGACCGGGTCGTTAATGACATACCACCCTTTCGCCTTGAAGTCGTAGGTTCTGGAACCGCTCTCGGTTGTCCACTTGTAATTCTGGTCTATTCGCAGGGCATGAGCCTTGGATTCATCGGAGGTGAGTACGCATCGGTTGTCCCAAGGGTCGCCATCGTTGACGTTGGTGGGGTCGTTGTCGGGGCTGTCGGCAATGAAGTTGAGGCCGTAGAGGTACTTCCGGCTCTGGATGTGGTAGAGTTTGAAGTAGTTGGTGCGTGTGGTGGGCACCTTGATGAATGCTGCTGCGGCGAAGTCGTTGCGCTGGGGGTGCTCCTTGTCGAGATGCACGAGGCCGGCGGTGGCGCCGTCGCTCGTCCAGAGGTACTCGCCGTAATTAATCCAGCCAGGGATGAGAGCGATATACACCTCTTCGCCTTCGGGGATGGCCGTCACGTCGCTGTCGTCGGCCTTGGGGGCTGGAGCCACTTCCCATTCGCAGGCGAAGGTCACGAGGCCATAGGAGTCGGTGCCGTAGTCATAGTCGCGGTAGTAGCCGCCCACATTTTCGTAGTTGCCACACATGGCGTAGTTGTAGTAGCCGTCGCCGCCGCGGTAGCCGTTGGCTTCGTCGGCGTGGGTGTCGCAGATGTAGTAGTGGCCGTTGTCGAGAGCAATGAAGGTGAGGCAGTGGGCCTCGGAGGCGGTGGCGACGAGGGGCGTGAGCACGTTAGACTCGTTAGGGTCTTTGTCGGTGATGAATTTCAGGCCTTCGACGAAGAGGCCGGAGGCGGTGTGCTGCACATAGTACAATGCGTTGCCGTTGCTATCCTCGCCGGCGGGGATGAGGTTCCAGCGGCAGGCGTCGTTGTCCATGCCTTCGGTAGTCCAGCCCAGATAGGTGTCTTTGGTGTTCGTCCAGTAGTGGATGCTGCCGTGGGTGGTGGTGCTGGCGTCGCGGATATAGACGGACTTGGAGAAGTCGATGTCGCCGTTCTCGCCCTTGATGTATTTCACGGTGATGACGCCGTTCTCGACAGTGACCACTACGACGTAGCCCGAGCGCTCGGCGTCAATGTCGTCCTCGGTGAGAGGCTCGTAGGTCTCCACGAAAGCACCGTGGCCATAGGACTTGCCGTCGATTTTGATGGTCGCGCCGGTAGGTGCGCCCTGCATGACGATGACGTAGGTGTAGGGGTCGGTGATGGTGGCGGCTATGGCCGTCTGGTCGAAGTCTATGGCTTCCTTGATGACGAAACTGTTGCCGGCGTCCTTCCAGAACCATGTGTCACACAAATACTGCTGGCTGCCGCCGAGGTTGATGTTGTGGTTGTCGTCAAAGAGAAGGCGCACGGTGGCGTCGTCGGCATCGGCGAAGAGGATGGGCGTGTCGGCGTGCTCGGAGAGGCCTGTGGGCGACACGAACTTGCCGGTGCCTACGTTGTAGAGATAGAAGTCTTCGCCGTGGGCGATGAAGGCAAACTGCTGCAAGGGGTTCTCAGGGTCGATGGCCTGGTTGACGCCAGCCTCGGAGGTGCCCGAGAGCTTGGTGGCCGCGGCGCTGGCCGCAGTCAGTGCACCACGCTCGCAACTGATGTGGTAGGCTTTGCCTGTGTTGATGTCGGAAGGTTGCAGGACGTTGGCCTGCACGCCGGCGAGCGTGAAGAGCATCGCGGCGATGAGGAGGATAAGTTTTTTCATAGGGATGCTATGTATTGTTGATGTTAGCGAATGAGTTTGCGGCCGCCCTGTATGAAGAGTCCGCTGGCCTTCTGCGCAGCGAGGGTGCGTCCGCTGAGGTCGTAGGCGGGAGTGGCGGCGATGGGGCCTGTCTGCGGTGCTGCCACGCCCTCAAGCCATACCTCGTTGGGCACGAGACTTATGTAGGCGAACTCTACGCCTGTCCAGTAGCCGAGGTCGTCGTAAGGGCTGATGTAGCCCCAGCAGAGGATGTCCGTAGTCATCTTCGTGGGGTCACCTTCCACAGGCGAGCCGAAGATATAGGTGCCCGAGCCGGTCTGACACACAGGTATCTCCACCGTGGGGTCGATGCACAGACGACGGTCGGAACCGAAGGTGTAGCACGACCACCATGTGCGGTCGGTGACGCTGTAGTACGCGTTCTGGCCGTTGGGCAGCACGACGGTGCCGTCGTCCTTCACCTTGAGCCTGATGGCATAACTGCCCAGCCAGCCGTGGATGAAGATTTCGTTGCCGAGGTTCTCCACGAAGGAGCGCTGCTCGCAGACTTCCCAGTGGCGGGCGTCCAGAGGCAGACCGATGTCGTAGGACTCGTAGGA
>JAKSLT010000031.1 GCA_024401055.1 Bacteroidaceae bacterium
TCAGTGAAAATTAAATGGGAACTAGTGAAAATTAAAAGAGGACTAGGGAAAGCGGTAAAAGGCGAATGTCGCGCGGAGTGCATGTAAAATGCGCTCTTAGTCGGCATTTAGTTGCGGAAAAAGGGAGGGGATTTTACGCGACACTTTGTTAATGATTTGTGCGTCAGCGCTTTGCTAACTTTCGCGAGAATCGCGTGTAGCCAATCGAGTTACACTTCGCTCGCGAATATCGCGCTGTACGGGCATATAAACTGTAAAAAATTTTGACAAAAGTGAAGCATTTTTCGAAACGGGGGGATGGCCCTCCGGCTTCACGCTAATTTGTGGGCAAGTCCCCGATTTCCGCCAGTGCGGCGCGGAAGTCGGCGGCGCGTGAGGTGGGGTGGGAGGGCGAGAGCGTGTGCATCATGCGCAGGCGGTGGCGCGAGATGTCCTGACGCTCGCAATCCAGCAGGGAGGCGGACTCCTGGCCCGTGAAGTTGCAGAGGGCGAGGAGGGCTATGTGTTCGTCCGTCAGTGAGGCGGCGGGCAGCGTGCGCCGGAAGGCGGGGAGGAATTGCGGCTGGAGTGCGGCGTAGAGCCTGTGGAGCGCGGCGAGTTCCTCGTCCGTGGCCGTGCGGTGGGCCGCCGCCTTTTGGCGGAGAAGGAGGATAAGACCGTCAAGTTCCTGCCGTTCCTCGCTCTTCCCTTTAAGGGAGGTGGGGAGGGTCTCCTCTTTGCGGTCTGTTGTCTGTAGTCTGTTGTCTGCTGTCTGTTGTCTCCTTCTCCTGGATATCAGCAGGACTGAAATGGCGGCCGCCAGCAATCCTGCCAGCGCCAGAAGCACATGGCGGAAGGTGTGGCGCTGTTGCAGCAGCTGGCGGTGTTCGGCGCGGTAGGCCTCGCGGAAGTCGTAGTGCAGGTTGATGAGGGGCGCCAGTTCCGTCATCACGGCGCGGTAGTGCGGGTCTTCGGCGTCCAGATGGAGGGAATCGGCGGCTCTCAGGGCCGCTTCCAGGCGGGCAATGGCCTGCGCCGTGTCGCCGCGCGTGAGGGCAAGGGTGGCCTGCTCGTAGCGTTCGGCTACGGGCTGCGGGTCGCTGCAGGCCATTGTCAGAAGGCCCCACAGCAACAGGAGAATATACGCGGGCCGCTTCATTGCTTGCTGCAAAATTAAGAAGAATCGCGCATACTTTCGCACCCTTTTTTGTAAAAAAACATGCAAAATACAAGAAAATTACAAAAAGCCTACAATAGTTTGTTTTATTCTTCATAATTTCGCACCGTCAAAAAGTGTGTACCCGATGCAAAAACGCTTCTTTATACTCCTTTCAGCCCTCACGGCCCTTTTGTCGGGGTGCCGCACGCTGCCGCAGGAACTGGCCCGGTACCCCGAGGTGGCGCTACTGCCGTGCACCCCTTCCGGGGACGCTGCGGGCGGGGCGGGAGCGACCGTGGTGACGGTGCCCGCCGTCCTCGACACAGCCGACCTGCGGCCCTACATTGCCGAGGAGCGCTGGCTGCCCCTCAGCCTCGACGGGCGCGCCGCGCTGGGGCAGGTGACAAAGATTGTGGGCGACACGGCGCGCTTCTACATCCTTGACGGCCAGTTGCAGCAGGTGCTGCGCTTCAACGCTGACGGCCATTGCACCGGCCTCGTGGGCCACCGCGGCGACGGCCCCACCAACTATTCCGCGCTGACCGATATCTGCTACGACGTCCCCTCCGCCACCCTCTCCCTGCTCGACGGCGAGCGCGGCGAGGTCATCGTCTATGACAAGAGCCGGCGGCAGACGGGCCGCAGCCTCCTGCCCTTCACCGGCAACCGGCTGGTGCGCGTGGGGCGGGGCTACGCCGTGAACTGTCCGCGCGGCGACAACCTCGAGGTTCCCGCTGTGGACGGCTATCGCCTCGTGCTCACCGACAGCCTCCTGCGCCCCTCCCGCAAGGTCCTCGGCTGTTCGCCGCAGGAGCGCGAGCATCTGCACTGGAGCGTGGAGCAGCCCCTGCGCACCTTCGGCTCCGCGTCATTCTATACCGTGCTCCTCGCCGACACCCTCTGGCAAGTCACCGACAGTCTCCTCACGCCGCGCTATGTCCTGCGCTACGAGGGACAGTCCGCGCTGTTCTCCGCCGCAGAGCGCGCCGCCCTCTCCGATGCTGCCCTCGTGGCGGCCGTGAAGGACAAGGCTTATTTCTCCGGTGCCTACGTCCTCACCCCCTCCCACGCCTGCTTCGGCATCAATACGCCGCAGGGCACGCGGGCCGTTTTCTTCGATGAATCCGCCCAAAGAGTGATTGTAGGCCCCCGCATGCCGCTCACCGCCCTCGGCCCGTGGTTTATAGAGGTGTGCTGGCCGCCCAAAGGTACTGCGCCTGTGTTGCATGGGTATAAGTTAAGGACGAACAGACCCTCCCCCAACCCCTCACAGACCCTCCCCCAACCCCTCCCTAAAGGGCGGGGAGTGGAAACTTACGAGCGATAATTCATAATTCTTAATTCATAATTCTTAATTCATCAATCCTAACCCTCAACCTTAACCCACGCCCCCATTCCATTCCCCTCCCTGAGGGAGGGGTTAGGGGTGGGTCTGGTGTGTCTTCCATTATGTATCGTACCTTATATATAATAATATGCGCCCTTTCCTTCGTCCCGGCCGTGGGGCAGGAAGTGCTGCCCACGCCGGAGGCGATGATGCGCCTGCGTGCCTTCTGTCAGAACATCAACACCTTCCAGCGGCTCTTTCCGCAGGAGAAAGTCTATGTGCAGACCGACAACACCGGCTACTATCAGGGCGAGACCATTTGGTGGAAAGCCTACGTGAAGACCTTCGTAGAGGACGATGCGCGCGCCGAGGCCGACTCGCTGCGCAGCAAGGTGCTCTATGTGGAACTCGTCAGCCCCATCGGCACCGTTATCAAGACGCAGAAGGCCGAGATAAAGGACGGCGAGGCCCACGGCGACATCCGCCTCGACGGCCCCATGATGAGCGGCTACTGCGAACTGCGGGCCTACACGCGTTTCCAGACCAACTTCGACCCCGCCACCACCTTCTCGCGCGTCATCCCCATCTTCAAGGAACCGCGCCGGGAGGGCGACTACACCGACCGCAACCTCCGCACCGACGCCCGTCTCCGCGTGGCGGGCGTGGCCGGCAACCTTGACGTGACGGCCCGCTACACCTCCGCCCAGCGCCTCCTGCAGAAACCCACGGGCGACGACGACCTCCAGCTCGCCCCCGAAGCCGTGCCGCAGAGCGTGCAGTTCTTCCCTGAGGGCGGACATCTGGTGCGGGGCACCGACTGCCGCGTGGCATTCAGCGTCAGTTGCGGCTATCCCGAGCCCTACCGCGTGCACATCTTCGACTCCCACGGCCGCGAGGTGGCCTCCGCCACCAGTCTTCACGAGGGCCGCGGCACGCTGCACTTCTCCGTCTCCGACACCGCCTACACCGCCCGCGTCGATGGTCTCGCCGCCACCTTCGCCCTGCCGCGCGCCGAGCATGAGGGTGTGGCGCTGATGTTGCGCGAGAGCCCCGACACCGTGGCGCTCCGCCTCACCACCCGTGGTCATGCCGACGAACTCCTCGGCCTCACCGTGCAGCACGAGGGCCGCGTCGTTCATTTCGACACCCTCCGCATCCCCGCCGGCGGCCTCGACCTCCTCCTGCCGCGCCGCGTGATGCAGGGCGGCGTCAACCAGATAACGCTCTTCACGCCGACGGGCCGTATCCTCGCCGAACGCCTCTTCTTCGAGTCGCCCCGTCCCGACGATATCGTGCCCCTCACCGTCAGCACCTCCTCCGAGGTAGTGGCACCCTACAGTCCCGTCAGCATTTCTTTGCAGGGACAGCGCGGAGCCCGCGTCGCCGTTGCCGTGCGTGATGCCGAGACCACCCCCACCGGCGCCGACGGCCTCTCCCTCGCTTCCTACATGCTCCTCGCCTCCGACCTCAAGGGCTACATCGCCCGCCCCGACTATTACCTTGAGAGCGACGACAGCCTCCACCGCGCCGCCGCCGACCTCCTGATGCTCGTGCAGGGCTGGCGCCGCTACGACTGGAAGGTGATGGCCGGCCGTGCCACCTTCTACAAGAACCAGCCGCGCGAGGACGGCCTCTACATCAACGGCCATATCGCCCCCAAACGCCATAAGCGCCGCCGTCCCCAGTCCGTCGATGGCGTCTATCTCTGCGCCACCCTCTACAACCGCGACGGACAGCACCTTCGCGGCGCTCTCCTCACCGACGGCTACGGCCGCTACGTCTTCCGCGTAGATTCCTGCCGCGGTGCCTTCAGCGGCTCCATCGTCACCAAGGACAAGGACGGCTTCGACTGCGACTACCGCATCATTCTCGACCGCCACTTCTCGCCCTCTCTGCGCTCCCTCTCCCTCGACGAGATACACCTGCGGCCCCTCGGCGGTGCCTGCCTGCTGCCCCTGCGTGCCGATAGCGTGGCTCCGGACTCACCCCTCCGCTTCTTCCCCGCCTGGAACAACCGCCTCCTCGGTGAGGCCCGCGTCATGAAGAAGCGCGAGGTCAACCCCAAGTATGCCTGGGCCGGGCTGGACTACCTCAAGGAGTTCGACGCCATTCACTACGATGCCGCCGAAATAGTGGAAGACTATCTCGCGCAGGGCCGCGACATACCCCTCCTCACCGAGTGGCTCAAGGAGCAGGAATGGTACAGGGCCATTGAAGACAAGGACGAAATCCTCCTCAACATCCCCGACGTGAACCCCTCCACCTTCCCCGAAAACCCGTCCTCCGCCATCAATTACGGCAGGGAAAGCTACCTCGGCCCCCCGCCCCGCACCTACGCCAACCTCACCAGTGGCCCCTATCAGACAGGCTACGAATTGCCTGCCATCTCCAGCGGCTGCTACGGCGTCGGCGTCAGCAAGCCCGCCGTCCGCATGGACGACGTCAGCGAAATCTTTATCTATCGCGTAGAACTTGAAGACGGCAAGGCCCGCTCGCGCTACGGCCGCTACCCCCTGCGCATCGACGTCATCCCGTCGCTTGCCCGCTCCCCCTCCCGCAAGGGACGGCGCAAGATACCCTTCGAGGGCTACAACGAGCAGCACGCCTTCACCATGCCCGACTACAGCCTCATGCCCCCCGAGCCCGACTACCGCCGCACCCTCTACTGGAACCCCGCCGTCACCCTCGACGCCCGCGGCCGTGCAGACCTCACCGTCTGGAACTCCACCAACTGCCGCCGCGTGGAAGTCAGCGCCGAAGGGATTACAGCAGACGGAAGGGTGCTTGTGTTAAGTGAAAAGTGAAGAGAGAAAAGAGAAAAATACTCCAGCCTTACCCCGTAGAAGACAATTAACTTTTAACTTTTAACTTCTTTATGCGCTCCCTACTTATCCTCCTTACGTCCCTCCTACCGCTTGGCGGCATGGCGCAGGACGAGATGACGCAACTGAACGCCTGCGTGGAGAATGCCGCGCGCTTCTGCCGGCAGTACCCGCGCGAGAAAGTATATCTGCACCTCGACAATACGGCCTACGCCACGGGCGAGACGCTGTGGTTCAAGGCCTATGTGACGGGCAGCGACGGCAAGCCCACGAGGTTGAGCCGCGTGCTCTACGTCGATTTGCTCAACGCTGCGGGCGAGACGCTCCACCGGTTGCTGTGCCCCGTGGATTCCCTCGGCCAGGCGGCAGGCTCCTTCTCGCTGGCCCTGCCCGTGCAGAGCGGCTATCACGAGGTGAGGGCCTACACCCGCGAGATGCTCAACTGGGACGGAGGCTACTTCTCCCGCGTGGTGCCCGTGTATAAGGCATGGCCCGTGGAGGAGAACGCCCCCCGGCCCGCGTTGGAAGTGCCCGCGGAGACGGACTTCCCCTTGGGCCACAGCCGCCCCCTGATGCCGGAATACGGGAAGGACGTCCGCCTGGACTTCTTCCCCGAAGGCGGGCAGCGCGTGGCAGGGTTGCCGCAGCGCATAGCCTTCAAGCTGACCGACGGACGCGGACGTCCCCTGGCCGATACGCTCTCGGTGCTCGACGCCGCCGGCAGCGTGGTGGCCACGGCCGTGCCGCTGGTGGACGGAATGGGTTTTCTCCCTGTCGGCAGCACGGACGATAAGGTCAGCGTGGCGGGCCGGACGTTCCTCCTTCCCGCCGGCACCTCCGACTACGCCCTGCAGGCCACGCCGCAGGCCGGAGGCTATATGCTGGAAATTGCCCGCAACCTCCGCGACGACACGCCGCGCATCCTCGGGCTCCTCGTTACGGGACGTCAGGCTCCCTGCTATTTCGACACCCTTACGGTGAAGGCCGGCGAGGCCGTGGCGTATGAACTCGACGCTACCGTCCTGGCTCCGGGCGTGAACAGCATCGACCTCTTCACGGCCGACGGCACATGCGTGGCCCACAGGCTGCTGTGGGGCGGACTGCCGGAGAAGGCTCCCGCCGCCGTGAGGCAGAACAAGGCGCAGTATGCCGCCTTCGAGCCCATAGCCCTTGAGGTGGAGTCCGTGCCCGACGCCACGCTGTCGCTCTCCGTGCGGCAGGCCGACGGAAGCCCCGGCGACGACATGGCCGTGGAGCTGCTCCTCGCCTCGGAGGTGAGGGGCTACATCCACCGCCCCGCGCAATACTTCGCCCCCGGCGCCTCGCCCGCGCTCCTCGACCTCCTGCTGACGGTGCAGGGCTGGCGGGCCAACGACTTCTCCACCCTCTCCGGCCGCACGCCCTTCATGGCGCACCATCCCATAGAGAACGGCGTGACGCTGACGGGGCAGGTGTTCCACGACAATGAGCGCAGCCAGCCCTACGCCGACCTCAACCTCCTCCTCTCCCTCTACGCCCCCGACGGCTCTGCCTTCAGCGGCACGGGCACCACGAAGGCCGACGGCTCCTTTGCCTTCCGCATGGCCGACGGCTTCTACGGCGACTACTGCGCCTTCATCACCTCCACGGATGACGGCGGCAAGAAAAAGTGGTCGCGCCTCGCCTTCAACCGTCCGCAGGGCCCCGCACCCCGCGCCTTCGATGCCGGCGTCTTTGACATTTCCTCCCCGCTTCTTGCTCCTCCCATCAAGAGAGGCGGGGAGGCTCCCCTCTTTGCATGGACGGACACCATCCAGCGCTTCCCCGCCAGCGTCCAGCTGCGCGAGGCCAGCGTGAAGGAGAAGGGACGCTATCGCGGCTTCACGGGCAACCGCTACACGCAGAACGGCGGCGAGCGTGCCGGCATGCGCCGTGCCGACCTCTTCGTGGATATTCCCGCCGCCGTGGAACGCTACAAGGACAAGGGGCTGGGCGATCCCACCGTATGGCAGCTCCTCCACGACGTGCTGCCCGACTTCGAGGCGCGCACCATACCCGACCCGGCCGAGCTGGACAAATTCTACAATTATTCCGAGGACAATTTCTCGCCCGACGATATCAACGACGACCCCGCCGCCGCCCTCGGTCTCGCGCGCGTCAGCCAGCGCGGCCTTCCCGCCAGGCTCCGCAACGTGGGCTCCGTGAACTACGACATCAACTATGGCGGCCGCCGTCTCCTCGTCTTCGTCAACAACAAGCTGCAGGTCAAGAGTCTCGCCTCCGGCATAGGCTCGAAGAGTGACGCCATCTACGAGAGCATGATGGCCGAAGACTTCCGGAGCGCCGTTATCATGACGCAGCAGAGCGACTGGGACGTCTTCGTGCCCGCCGCCCTGCAGGACGCCGCCGCCCTCAAGTCCGAAATGCGCAAGAACGGCCTCCTCAATCAGGAGAGCAGCACGCAGGAGATACCCTTCGACCGCAACGCGCCCGGATGGTACGCCCTCTTCCTCTACGAGCGTCCCGACTGGTACTGCCGTCTGCCGCGCAAGGGGCGCGACCGCCGTTTCGTGCAGGGCCTCCACCGCCCCGCGAAGTTCTATTCCCCGCAGTACAACGGCATAGACCTCCCCACGCCCGACGACCGCCGCCGCACCCTCTACTGGACTCCCTCCCTGCGCACCGATGCCCATGGCCGCGCCTCCGTAATCCTCTTCGGCAATGCGGCCGACGGCCTCACCCTCGGCGTCTCCCTCCGCGGCCTCACGCCCGATGGACAAGTCATTAGCTACGAGCGGTGAGGATTCCCTAAACCCTCAAGACCCTCCCCCAACCCCTCGGCATTTTGGCCGCCGCCAAAGCAAAGGGCGGGGAGTAAATACTTACGAGCGATAATTCATAATTCTTAATTCATCATTCCTAACCCTCAACCTTAACCCGCACCCCCATTCTATCCCCTCCCCTTGAGGGAGGGGTTAGGGGTGGGTCTTCCTATTATGCGTCGCTCCTTATATATAATAATGTGTCTTGTGCTTGTGCTCCTCCCCTCGCAGGCCGGGGCGCAAGAGCCTGATGTCGCGCCGTGTCCCGACCGCCTCGCCATGCTCCGCAATATCGCCGGCTTCGACCACGAATACCCGCGCGAAAAGGTGTATCTCCACCTCGACAATACGGCCTACATCGAGGGCGACACGCTATGGTTCAAGGCCTATGTGGTGCAGACCGACCTCCGGCCCACCACGCTCTCCCGCGTGCTCTATGTGGAGTTCCTCAACGCCGGCGGGCAGATGATGGACCAGAAACTCATCCATCTTGACTCCCTCGGTCAGGGCGACGGCATGTTCGACCTCAACCTCCCCGTCACCAACGGTTTCTACGAGGTGAGGGCCTACACCCGCGAGATGCGCAACTGGGGCGACGCCGCCTGTTACAGCCGCGTGCTACCCGTCTTTGAGAGGCCTAAGGTGGCGGGCGACTTCTCCCGTCTCAACATCAAGCGACCCGAGGCGGAATACGACCTCGTCAACTACCACGAGCGCCCCTGGAACTTCGGCCGCAAAGCCTCCCGCCGCGTGCTCTTCTTCCCCGAGGGCGGTCGCCGCGTGGGCGGTCTGCCGCAGCGCATCGCCTATCTGATGATGAACGGCCGCGATGAGCCGTGCGAGGACACTCTGCACATTTACAATGCCGCCGGCAGCCTCATTCTCTCCTCCGCCCCCGAACACCTCGGCATGGGCTCCTTCACGCTGCCCGCCGGCTTTGAGGACGGCTATGCCGAGGTGGGGCATAAGAAGTTCGATTTGCCCGAGGCCCATGCCGAATGCCTCACCGCCGACATCCGTCAGGATGCCGACAGCCTCCAGATTATCCTCTGCGGCCACGCCCCGCGCAAGGTGGCCGCCGCCCTGCTCTGCCGCGAGCGCCTCCTGTGGTGCGACACGCTCGACATGCCCGCCGGCCCACGGGAAATCAGTCTTCCCCACGCCCTGCTGGGCCACGGCGTCAACCGCTTCGTCGTGTTCGACACCGCAGGCCAGACGCTTGCCGAGCGCCAGTTCTGGGGCAACGCCCGGCCCCTGCGCAAAGCACAGGTCACCGTGCGCCAGAGCGCAGAGCTGTACGATCCCTTCCGCCCCATCGCCATAGAAGTTGACGTGGCCGACGCCAAGGGGCAGCCCCTCTCTACGTCGCTCGCCCTCTCCGTGCGCGATGCCCAGGGCGACCTCATCTACGACGCCTCCGCCCGCATGGAGGCCCAGTGGCTTCTGGCCTCCGAGGTGAAGGGCTACGTGGCCTCTCCCGAATGGTACTTCGAGCAGCCCGACGCCCCCGTGCGCCAGCGGGCCCTCGACCTCCTCCTCATGGTGCAAGGATGGACGGCACAGCCCGTGAGCGTGATGACGGGTGCCGAGCCCTTCGACCTCCGGCAGCCCATAGAGGACCGCCTCATCCTCCGCGGCAAGGTCATCAAGGACAAAAACAAGATAGTGCCCTACCCCAACATGAAACTCTCCCTTACCCTCCTCTCCCCCGACGGCCATTCCGCCACGGGCGAGGCCGTCACCGACGCCCAGGGCGAGTTCTCCTTCCTCTCCAACGTGGACTATTCCGGCGACCTCATGGGCATCTTCAACGTGAAGGACATCGGCGATGACGAGCGCAAATGGTCCCGCGTGATGCTCGACCGCTGGTTCGGCCCCGTGCCCCGCCCCTACAGTCCCCTGGAAATGAACTTGGAAAGCCAGGCTTCCCACCCTCAAGACCTTAATTCAAAATTCAAAATTCATAATCCCACTCCTCTCTCCTCCCAGGACCTCTTCCAGTGGACTGACACCCTCGCTAACATACGCTCCTATCTCCTCAACGAAGCCCACGTGAAAGCCAAAGACCTTCACCGCTACAAAGGCCTCAACTTCAGTTACTACACCTATATGGGCGGCGAGAAGATGGGACACAAATACATGGAGTACTACTGGAACGTGCCCATTGAACTGGAGCGCGCCAAGGACTCGGGCCTCGACTTCTACTCCATGCGCGACTTCTTCAACTATCTCCTCGACCACCGTCCCCTCGCCTACGACACCTACCGCCAAGACCAGGCCATCCTCGCCGACACCCCGCCACAGATGGATGAAAACGGCAACATCGTGCCCGCCGACGAAGCCACCGATGACAAGAACGAGGAAAGCACCATCAATTTTCGCGGACAAGGCGTAACAGTATTTCTCAACAACGGCGCCGGCGCAGTAGCCACAGACCGCTACGGGCACGAAGGTATATACCCCACCACAAAGCCCGAAGAAATAAAGTCGTGTATGCTCACCAAAAAATACCGCGACCCCAAAATCTTCGACCAGCCCCCCATGTGGTACCTCTTTGTCTATACCCGTGAGGACTGGCACAAATGGCGGCAGAAGAAAGGCTTCACCAAGCGCCACATCCGGGGCTTCGCCGAGCCCGTGGCTTTCCCCCGCCTCAACTATTACGAACTCCCCAAAGACAACCCCGACGACTACCGCCGCACCCTCTACTGGGCTCCCGCCCTGCGCACCGATGATGCGGGCCACGCCTCCGCCGTATTTTTCAGCAACGCCCGCGGCAACCAGTCCCTCAATATCTGCATCAGCGGAATGACAGCCGACGGAGTGATTGTATGTTATGAGAGATAGAAGGCTCTCACAAGCCTCTGTCAGCTTTTTAACTTGACGCTGTCGAGGGGGAGACCCGTAGTGGCGTCGTATGTATGGAGGGTGACGGCGGAGGGGGCGACGGTGATGATTTGATAGGTGCGCGTGTCGCGGATGACGGGGTAGAAGCGCGGGGCGGGGTGGATGCGGTAGCCCTTGGGGGAGCAGTGGCTGACGAGGTAGGCGGTCCGGCCGCTGACGGTGGGGGCAGTGACGGGCTCTTCGGAGGCCGTGCAGCGGGCATAGGCGTGCTCGTGGCCCTGGAGGACGAGGCGCACGCCGGCATCCCGGATGAGGCCATTGAAGGCGAGGCGCTGCACGCGGTTGTTGCCGGGGCGCTTCACGCTGTAGAGGGGGTGATGGAGAAGCACTATCCTGTGCGGGGCCTTGGCCTCGGCGAGGGCGTCCTTAAGCCAGGAGCGCTGGCGGAGGAGGTAGGGCAGGCCGCGGGAGGAGTCGAGGAGGAAGAAGTCGGCGGCGCCGTAGGTGAGGCGGTAGAGGTGGTTGGCATCGCCGCGCTCGTCCATGCCGCGCAGGAAATAGGGGAAATGCAGGGCGAAGCGGCGCTCGCACTTGCGCTTGAGGTATTTTAGGTAGTCGTGGTTGCCGGTGACGACGAGGCAGGGTAGGGCGGTGCAGAGGCTGTCGAGGGCCCGGAAGGTCTGGGCCCAGTAGGCGTCGGTGGGGCGCTCGGTGAGGTCGCCGCCAAAGGCGAGGAACTCCACCTCGGGGTGCTCCCTGACGGCGCGGCGCAGGATTTCGCCGGCGCGGGTGCCGAGGGTGTCCTGGAGGTCGCCGATGTAGAGGAAGGTGAAGGCCCCCTCCCCGCTCCCCCTTTGGGGGAGAGCCCCGGCGCGGGTGCGGAAATGGTACCAGGGGGACTGCCGGCTGCCGGCGGTGACGGCGTAGGCGTACTCCGTGTTGGGGGCGAGGCGTGTGAGGTGGGCGCGGTAGTAGGCGGCCAGACCGCTGCGGGAGCGGAACACTTCGCCGACGGCGGTGAGGCGCGCGGTGTCGCCCTGACTGGCGAGGAGGAGCGTGGCGGGCTGCACGACGCTGTCGCACACCCACGACACATAGCGGGAGTCGGCCCCTTCATCGCCGAAGGTGAGGAGGACTTGCTTTATCTCCGGCCCGGTGGTGTAGGGCGCCTCGGGAGGATTGCCGAACCACACGTCCCAACGGGAATAGGCCCACAGGCCGAGGCCGATGAGAATAATAATGAGGAGAAAAAGCCTCACCCCGCCAAAGCTGTCTGCGGCACTTTGGCACCCCTCCCCTGTTAGGGAGGGGGATGATGCTCTGGTAAGTTTGGAGGAGGTTCGCATTGTAATAAAATCTTTAGGAGAATATTCCCCTCCAGCCCCTTTCAGACCGCCGCCTTCCGCATTTTGGCCGTTGCCAAAAGCCTCTTATTGGGGCAAAAGTCCGCTCTGCAAGCGTGGGGAGGGGTGTCAGAGCAATGGAGGTCGCTCTGACGGGGTGAGGCTTCTTTATTCCGCGCATTCCAGCGGCTCGACGTGGAGCGTGATGTGGTTCTCGTCGCCGTATTCTTCGTAGAGGAGGGCCTCTATCTTGTCGGTGATGACGTGGGCCTGGGCCACGGTGAGGGAGGAGTCCACTACGATGTGGGCGTCCACCACGAAGTAGCGGCCCATCTGGCGCGTCTGGATGTGGTGGACGTTGCGCACGCCTTCCACGCTGCTCATAAGGGAGTGAATGCGTTGCTCTATGTCGTCGGGGAGTGAGGAGTCGGTGAGTTCCTGTAAGGCGGGCAGAATCATCTTGACGCCGATGAAGAAGATGAAGATGCTGATGATGCCGCCCACGAGTGGGTCGAGAATGGCCCACTGCCCCCCGAGGCCGTAGGCGCCGGCAATGCCGAGGGCGGCGGCTACGGAAGAGATGGCGTCGGTGCGGTGGTGCCAGGCGTTGGCTATGACTACGGGGCTGTTGATGCGCCGCCCCACGCGGGCCGTCCACTGGTAAAGCACCTCCTTCACGGCGATGGAGACGAGGGCGGCCCATAGGGCGAGGAGGCCGGGGGCTTGCAGCGTGGCTCCGTGATATACGGCCATGATTTGCTCAAAGGCGTGCACCAGCATCTTGCCGGCCACGATGAGCAGGAGAAGGCTGACGCAGAGTGTGCCGAGCGTCTCGAAGCGGCCGTGGCCGAAGTCGTGCTTGTGGTCGCTGCCGTGGGAGGACAGGCGCGAGAAGACAAGGACTACGGCGTCGCTGATGAGGTCGGAGAGGGAGTGGAGGGCGTCGGCCACCATGGCGGCACTGCCGCTCACGATGCCGGCGGCAAACTTGACGACGGTGAGAAGGATATTGCAGACGGCGCCCCAGAGGGTGACGTGCTGGATTTGTTGGAGGCGTTGCGGCATGAGTTAATAATTAAGGAGAGTGAACAATGAAGAGTTTACTGTTCATTTCACCACCAGTTCGTTCTTGTTCATCCGGTGCATGTATTGCTGGATGACGGCCTGGAGGCGGCGGGTGTATTCGGCGGGCTCCTGGCCGCGGAGGTCGTGGCGCAGGAGCGGGTCGGTGCGGTAGCGGTAGGCGTGCACCACCTCGCGGCCGTCGTACTGGATGAGCCATTCGCCCTGAATGAACTGGTAGAGGTCGCTGCCGGTGAGGTAGTTCACGGCGAAGGTCTCCGCGGGCGGAGTGTTGAGCGCATCCTGCCCGAAGGCCACGTACGGGCGGTCGTAGCCCAGGAGGCCGAGGACGGTGGGCATGATGTCTGCCTGGCTCACTACGCGCTCATTGTCCACGCCGGAGAGTGCGGGCAGGCCGGGAGCGTAGAAGATGACGGGCACGGCGTACAGGCCCAGGTCGGTGGTGAAGGCCGGGGCGTTCTGCATCGACGTGTGGTCGGCGGTGATGACGAAGAGCGTATTCTTGAACCACGGCTGGCGGCTGGCCTTCTCGAAGAAGCGGCGCACGGCGTGGTCGGAGTAGGAAATGGTGGCGAATAGCGGGTGGGAACCCTCGCGGAAGCGCCCCTTGTAGCGGTCGGGCACGCGGAAGGGCGAGTGGGAGGAGGCCGTGAAGACACCGGTGACGAAGGGCTCGGGCATCTCCGTCATTTTGTCGCAGAAGAACTGGAGAAACTCCTCGTCCCAGATGGCCCACGTGCCGTCGAAGTCGGCCCGGCCGCCGTAGTGTGGGTCGGCCTCATATTCCGTGCGGCCGTAGTAGTCGGTGAAGCCGGAGGAGCGCGCGAAGGCCTGGAAGCCCATCGACCCGTTCTCGGCGCCGTGGAAGAAAGCCGAGTGGTAGCCTTTGTGGCGGGTGAGTTCGCCGGCAATGCCGCTGATGTCGTTGAGGGCGGCGGGGGTGAGGAAGAAAGGCTCCACGAAGCACGGTATGCCGGCCAGCACGGAGGGCATCGCGTCGATGCTCTTGCGCCCGTTGGCGTAGCTGTAGGCGAAGGAACGCCCCACGTGAGCGAGCGAATCCACAAATGGCATGAAGCCTTCCTCCTGTGCCTGGCGGCCGAAACTTTCAAGGATGAGCACCACCACATTGCGCCCTTCAAACGCTGCCGTGTCGGCGGGCGCGTGGAGGGGGCTCCAAATCTTCTCCGCCTCCTCCATGCTCATATACTGCGGCTCCACGAAGGGCTTCTTGTCAATGGTGCGGATAAGGCTGAAGGGCGTGTTGAGCACGATGCCGGCGTCAATGGCCTGCGTGACGTACTGGTTGGCGTTAGAGAGCGTTATGGGCCGCACGGCCTTGGTGAATCCGCCGCGAATGCCGCCTATGGCCAGGCCGGCGGCAAGGGCGAGGGCGAGGACCTGGCTCACGTAGTACGCCACCAGTCCCTTTTTCTTTGCGGGCAGCGGGGCCGGCGTGCAGAAGAAATGCCAGAGCGCCCAGAAGAGGGCGAGGCCTATGCCGACGAGATACCAGTAGGGCAGCATCTCCTGGCGGATGATGCCCCAGAAGTCCGCTTCGCCGCCGAATTCCTGCATCACGCTCCAAGTGGTGCGCCGGCCGGAGAAGGGGAAATAAGCGCAGTCGCAGAGGTTGGCGCCGAGGCCTATTCCGTTGATTATGACGAAGAAGACGCGCACGGCGCGATAGAATCCCGGTCTCTCCTTCCAGTGTAGCGGCAGGAGGAAACAAAGGATGAGGGGCAGGTTGAGATAAAGTATGGCCGTCGTGTCGAATCGCAGTCCGGCCACGAAGAGCCCGAGGAGGTAGCCGGCGGAAAGGTGGCTGCCGAACAGGCTCCAGTTACATGCCACGAACACTGCGCGCGTGAGCGTGTATAATATATATAGGAGCAGGAAGTTGCAGAGCAGACTTCCCGTCGGCGTGTGCCGAAAGGCGGCGGAGTAGCGGCGTTTGTGTGTCATAGCGACTGCAAAATTACGTTTTTTTTGGCATTCTTCTGAATTTTAGTGCAAATTTCTTCGTGCGGGAGGCGAAAAGGGTGCGGCGCGGCCCCTTTTCCGTAAGTATCGCGCCGTCCGCGAGGCGGCCAACCCCCTATCTTTCTACAACAGTTGTCCAATAAGAATAGCATAACACGGATACGTCTTCGAAGGAAGAGGCTGGAAGCCTCACCGCTCACTGCGTTCGCTGTATTGGCTTCCAGCCAATGCCTTGTCAATTTCCTTTTTACTGCTTTAATGTGAAGTCAGATTTATAAATATCAAGCCTCCACAAAAAAAGTTCGGAGCGTAAGCCATAGCTCCATAACTGTTTTTTGAAACTGTAAAAAATTTTGACAAACCGAAAAAAGGAGAAATCGCGGCGCTGCGCCGACTGAATGCAGATAAAGCAGACCTGCACGCCCCGTTTCCGCTTCATCCTGCGCCTTCATCCCTTTTAATTTTCACTATCTCCCTTTTAATTTTCACTACTTCCCTTTTACGGGAAATTAAATGGGAACTAGTTCAAAATAGTTGGGAAGAAGTTCAAATTAAAGGAGGACTAATTCAAATTAAAGGAGGAGAATTTTGTACTAAAAAGGGATTAGTCGCCCCCCTCCCCGCAAAAAAATCATCTCGCGACGCCACTTTTTCGGAATTAAATGCGGGAGTAGTGCGCCCAGAGGGATATCCGCGGGAAAACATGCGGAAATAACCGCTTATAAATGAGCCGCATAACAAGTCTCTTAAAAATTGCATATTTCCGCCCGAGCCTCCGCGTGCTGCCCTCCACGCCCAAAAATCGCAAAGAAAACGGCCCGAAACTGTAAAAAATTTTGACAAAAGATTTGCAGTTACGTCCGATTATGTGGAGCAAAGGCATAACGGGGCAATCCGCGTCAGGCCCTTCTCCGTCCTCCGGGGCTGCATCGTGCCAAAGGACTGCGCGGGCGCTGAGGGGCGTAGGAAAAACGAAGCCCTGCCTTCCGATGGGGGAAAGCAGGGCGATGAAGCTTGTGTGCGGGTTCGCAGTTTACTTGCGGAGGCCGAGGGCCTTCACGAGGGCACGGTAGCGCTCGATGTCGCGGGCCTTGAGATACTTCATCAGGGCGCGGCGCTTACCTACCAACTGCACAAGCGCACGTTCGGTGGTATGATCTTTACGGTTGCGCTTCATGTGCTCCGTCAGGTGGGAAATACGGTAGGAGAACAAGGCCACCTGGCTCTCTACGGAGCCAGTATCCGTGTTGGACTTTCCGTACGTTCCAAAGATCTCCGTCTTCTTAGCAGAATCTAAGTACATGGTGTGAGTTAATGATTAATAATTAATAGTTAATAGTGAAATGTTTGGCCTTATTGGCGCAAAGCGGGTGCAAAATTACGAATAATTTGTGATTTGCCAAATGTTTCGTCATTTTTTTCAATAAAATTTTGTAAATTTGCGCACAAAATTAAAAGCAAACATTATGATTGAGACACTTAAATCCTTCTTTCGCCGCGGCGCGGCCGACATTGTGGCCGTGGTGGCCTTCCTGTGCATCAGCGTAGCTTATTTCTTTACTCCCCTGAGCGAGGGGATGGTGCTCGGCGGGCATGACTCGCTGGCCGCAATAGGTCAGGGACACGAGAACCAGACGTATTTTGAGCAGACAGGCGAGACATCGCGCTGGACTAATGCGATGTTCAGCGGTATGCCTACGTATCAGATTTCGCCGAGCTACGGTCCGTCGAACGTCTTGACGAAGGTGTCGGGCGCCTTGCACCTGGGCATGGACGGGGCGTGGGGCTACGTGTTCCTCTATCTCGCGGGTTTCTATTTCCTGATGCGCGTGCTGAGGAAGAAGCCGTGGCTGAGTGCCGCGGGTGCCGTGGCGTGGGCCTTCTCCAGTTATTTCCTGATAATCATCGCCGCCGGCCACATCTGGAAGGTGAACACGCTGGGCTTCATCCCGCCCACGATAGCGGGCCTCGTGCTGTGCTACCGCGGCAGGCTGCGCTGGGGCACGGCCGTCACGGCCTTGTTCACGGCGCTGCAGATACTGTGCAACCACGTGCAGATGTCGTACTATTTCCTCTTCGTGATGGCCTTCATGGTGGTGTGCTACCTGGCGGACGCCCTGCGCCCTGCCAACCGCAAGTACTGCGCCGTTGGCAAGTGGGCGAAGGCCACGGGCTGCATCGTCATCGGCGGCCTGCTGGGCGTGGCGGCGAATTTGCCGAACCTGTATCACACGTATGAATACAGCAAGGAGTCGCTGCGCGGAAAGAGCGAGCTGAAGGGGCAGCGGACAACAGACAACGGACAACAGGAGACGGGCGGCCTGACGCGCGACTATATCACGCAGTGGAGCTACGGCGTGGACGAGACCGTCACCCTGCTGGTGCCCGACTACAAGGGCGGCGGCTCCGGCGCCATCCTTGACGAGACGGGCGGCATCAAGGCCGAATGGCAGGACAAGCCGGGCTTCAATGATTTCGTGGACAACGCCATGCCCGTGCAGGAACAGATGGCCAAGGTGAGGGGCGACGTGCCGATGCCCGGCCTGATGACCTACTGGGGCGACCAGCCCTTCACCGTGGGACCCGTATATGTGGGCGCCTTCGTGCTGTTCCTGTTCTTCGTGGGACTGTTCATCGTGAGGGGGCCGCTGAAATGGGCCCTGCTGCTGAGCACGATGCTCTCGCTGCTGATGGCGTGGGGCAAGAACATGATGCCCGTGACGGATTTCTTTATCGACGTGCTGCCGATGTATAGCAAATTCCGCACAGTGAGCTCGGCACTCGTCATTGCCGAATTCACGATACCCCTGCTGGCCATGCTGACGCTGGCAGAGCTGCTGACGACAGACTTCAAGACACTGTGGGGCAGCGTGCGCGGCAAGGCCGGCCTGATAGCCGGCGGCGTGATGGCCGTGCTGCCCTGCCTGCTGTTCATCGTGCATCCGGGTGCCTGCCTCAGCGGCGCCGAGGCCGACGCTGCCGGACAGCTGCGGCAGTTCGTGGCCCCCGACCAGCTGCAAGCCTTCCTCGGCGGCATTGCCGGGATGCGCGGCAGCGTGGTGAGCGCATCGGCATGGCGAAGCCTCATTATTATATTAATAGGAGTGCTGCTCGTCGTGGCCGCTTGGAAGAAGTGGCTCGGCGAGAAGACGGTATGCGCCCTCGTGGCCGTGCTCTGCCTTGGCGACCTGTGGATGGAAGACAAGAAATACCTCAACGACGAGAGCTTTGCCGACCCCGTGGCACAGACGCAGGCCTACGACCAGAAGACACCGGCCGACGAATACATCTTGCAGGATACGGACCAGAGCTACCGCGTGATGAACCTCGCCACAAGCACGTTCAACGAAACAAGTAACCAGACGTCGTACTTCCATAAGAGCATCGGCGGCTACCATGCCGCGAAGCTCCACCGCTATCAGGACCTCATCGACCGCTATCTCACGAAAGAGGGACAGGCCGTAATGATGGCCATCAACGAAGCCTCGGAAGAGGTGCCGGAAGGCGAGGCCGACCCCTTCAAGGCCATCATGGAGAAAGTGCCGGGCGACAGCATAACGCCGGTATTGAACATGCTGAACTGCAAATACTACATCGTGGGGCAGGGAGGCCGCTACGCCGTGCCCAACCTCTATGCTGACGGCAACGCATGGTTTGTGAAGGAACTCAACTTCGTGGATAATGCCGACCAGGAACTGGCCGCCTTGGACCGCCTCAACCCGAAGAAGCAGGCCGTGGCCGACCGCCGCTTCAAGGATGAACTGGAAGGCGCACTGGGCGACGGCAGCGCCACGCTGAAAAAGTATGCCCCCAACGAACTGCACTACTCCGTGGAGACGAAGGGCGGCGGCCTGCTCGTTTTCAGCGAAATCTATTATCCCGGGTGGACCGCCACCATTGACGGTAAGGAGGCCGACCTGGGCCGCGTGAACTACGTGCTGCGAGCCCTGCGCGTGCCCAACGGCAAGCATGAAGTGGTGATGGAGTTCCGCCCGAAGTCCGTAAGCGTGACGAGTTACGTGGCCTACGGTGCCATCGGCATCATCGTGCTACTCTTCGGCTGGGCCCTGTATAGGAGGAAAGGCTGCAAGAAGGAAGAATGCTGTAAGGAATAACCCTTCTTCGCTGATTTATTGTTCACTGATTCACTGTTCATTGTTCACTGATTCATTGTCCTTTTTATGAAAGAAGAACTCACGCCGATGATGCGGCAGTTTTACGACCTCAAGGCCAAGCACCCTGACGCCTTGTTGCTGTTCCGCTGCGGCGACTTCTACGAAACCTACTGCCAGGACGCCGTCGAGGCCGCGCAGATACTCGGCATCACGCTGACGCGCCGCAACAACGGCAAGGCGTCGGCCCCCACCGAGATGGCTGGCTTCCCGCATCACGCCTTGGACAACTACCTGCCGCGCCTCATCAGGGCCGGTCGGCGCGTGGCCATTTGCGACCAGCTGGAGGACCCCAAACTGACGAAGAAACTCGTCAAGCGCGGCATCACCGAACTCGTCACGCCCGGCGTGGTGCTCGGCGATAACGCCCTGGAGGCACGCCAGAACAACTTCCTTGCCGCCGTACACTTCGGCGGGGCCGCCATGGGACTGGCCCTCTTGGACGTAAGCACCGGCGACTTCTTTGTGGCCGAGGGCGAGGCCGAATATATCGACAAACTCATCAGCGGCTTCGAGCCGAAGGAAATACTCGTGGAGCGCGGCAAGAAAGGCCGTCTGCAGGGGATGTTCGCCTCCCGCATCTTCACCTTCGAGCTGGAGGACTGGGCCTTCAACGAGGCCACCGCGCGGCAGAAAGTGCTGCGCCAGTTCGGCGTGAAGAACCTCAAGGGCTTCGGCGTGGACCATCTGAAAGCCGCCACTACGGCTGCCGGTGCCTGCCTGTCGTATCTGGAAATCACGGAGCACAAGGACCTGGGGCACATCACCCGTCTGCAACGCATAGAGGAGGAACACTTCGTGCGCCTCGACAAGTTCACCATCCGCAACCTCGAACTCGTCCACACCAGCGGCGAGGACGGCCGTTCGCTGCGCGAGGTCATCGACCGCACCCTCACCCCGATGGGCGGCCGTCAGATGGTGCGCTGGCTGCAGTTCCCCCTGCGCAAGGTGGAGGCGATAGAACAGAGGTTGAGTGCCGTGGAGTATTTCTTCCGCGAGCCCGAATTTGCCGAACTTGCCGAGGTGGAACTCGCCAAGGTGGGCGACCTCGAACGCCTCGTCAGCAAACTCGCCACGCGCCGCATCAATCCTCGCGAGATGCAGCAACTGCGCGCCGCCCTGGAGACCGTAGTAATCTTAAAGAACGCCTGCGTCCACGCCGAGGAGGAGAGCATCCGCCACATCGGCGAGCAACTGGAGCCCTGCACCGAACTGCGCCAGCGCATCCAGCGCGAGATATGCCCCGAGCCGCCGATGGCCATCGGTAAAGGCCAGGTCATCATGAGCGGAGTAAGCGCCGAACTCGACGACTACCGCCGCTTGAGCACCTCCGGCAAGGATTATCTCCTCGACATGCAGCAGCGCGAAATCAGCCGCACGGGAATACAAAGCCTGAAGATAGGCTACAACAACGTCTTCGGCTACTACATTGAGGTGCGCAACACTTACAAAGACCTCGTGCCCCCCGAGTGGATACGCAAGCAGACCCTCGTCAGCGCCGAGCGCTACATTACCGAGGAACTGAAGGAATACGAAAACAAAATCCTCACCGCCGAGGACAAAATCCTCACCCTCGAGACACGCCTCTACGGCGCCCTCGTCGAATCCGCCGCCCAACTCGTCGTGCCGCTCCAGCAGGACGCACGCGCCCTGGCCGACCTCGACTGTTTCCGCTCCCTCTCCGACGTGGCCCGCACCAACCGGTATGTACGCCCCGTGGTGGACGACAGCCTCGTCATCGACATCAAGCAGGGCCGCCACCCCGTGATAGAGACGCAGATGCCCGTCGGCGAGGAATACGTGGCCAACGACGTGTTGCTCGATACGGCGCAGCAGCAAATCATCATCGTCACCGGCCCCAACATGGCCGGTAAGTCAGCCCTCCTCCGCCAGACGGCACTCATTACCCTCCTCGCACAGATGGGCTCCTTCGTGCCGGCCGAGAGCGCCCGCATCGGCGTGGTGGACAAGATATTCACCCGCGTCGGCGCCAGCGACAACATCTCGGCGGGCGAATCTACTTTTATGGTAGAGATGACCGAGGCTTCCAACATCATGAACAACCTCACGGAGCGCTCCCTCGTACTCTTCGACGAGCTGGGCCGCGGCACCTCCACCTACGACGGCATCTCCATCGCCTGGAGCATCGTGGAGGCCCTGCACGAACGCGAAGGCCGCCATGCCCGCACCCTCTTCGCCACCCACTACCACGAACTCAACGACATGGCCGACCTCTACCAGCGTGTGCGCAACTTCAACGTCAGCGTGAAGGAAGCCGGCGGCCGCGTAGTGTTCCTCCGCAAGTTGCAGCCCGGCGGCAGCGAGCACTCCTTCGGTATTCATGTGGCCCGTCTGGCCGGTATGCCCAGCGGCATAGTGAAGCGTGCCGAGGAAGTGCTGGCCCAACTGGAGCAGCGCGAGCAGACCACCGTGCACAAGAGCGTGGCCGTGGACAACGGACAACAGACAACAGACGGCGGGACGGCCGCCCAGATGTCCTTCTTCCAACTTGACGACCCCGTGCTGGCCGACATCCGCGACCGCATCCTCGGGCTCGACATCGACTCCCTCACGCCCCTCGACGCTCTCAACCGTCTGCACGACATTAAGAAAATCATCACCGGCAAGTAAGTGCCGCGTTTCCACAGGGCAGAAGCGCACCTTCTGCCCCTTATTATTCTTAAATCCCCCTACATTATGAAAAAGAAAGAACAGCACACCACCGGGCGCCTCAAGAAGAAGGACGTCCGCGCATTCCTCATAGACCTTTTCGCCGGCCAGCCCGGGGAGGTTTTTACCCTTAAAGACCTATTTAATATTATACGCGCGAAGAACCACCCCACGAAGATGCTCGTCGTCGATGTCATCGACGAGATGCTCGAGGCCGAGTTCCTCTGGCAGCCCTCTCGCGGCGTCTATGCCCTCAACCCCGACAGCATCGAGGACGGCGAGGAGGATGAATCCTTCATCGGCAAGCGTTATGTGGGCCGCCTGGAGGTGGAGCGCAACTACGCCTTCCTCAACGTGACAGACCGCCGCCTGGGCCGCGACATCTTCATCCCCAAGGCCAGCCTCAAGGGCGCCCTCAACGGACAGAAGGCCGTGGTCGAAATCGTGGACTGGCCCTCGCCCGCCAAGAACCCCATAGGCCGCGTGGTGGATATCCTCGGCGACTCCGGCGACAATACGGCCGAGATGCACGCCATCCTCGCCGAGTACGGCCTGCCCTACGAGTATCCCGCCGCCGTGACGAAAGCCGCAGAGCGCATCGACCCCGGTATCACACGCGAGGAGATAGCCCGCCGCGAGGACTTCCGCGACGTACTGACCTTCACCATCGACCCCAAAGACGCCAAGGACTTCGACGACGCCCTCTCCGTGCGACGCCTGAAGGACGACCTCTGGGAAGTGGGCGTGCACATCGCCGACGTCAGCCACTACGTGCGTGAGGGCGACATCATCGACCGCGAAGCCCAGCACCGCGCCACCTCCGTCTATCTCGTGGACCGCACCATCCCCATGCTCCCCGAGCACCTCTGCAACTTCGTGTGCTCCCTGCGCCCCGGCGAGGAGAAACTCTGCTTCAGCGCCATCTTCACCCTTGACGCCGAGGCCAAGATTGTGCGCTGGCACCTCGCCCACACCGTCATCCGCTCCGACCGCCGCTTCACTTACGAGGAGGTGCAGCCGGTGATTGACAAGAGACAAGAGACAACGGACAGCCGCGAACTCACCGAAGCCCTCCGCACGCTCTGGCATCTCGCCGACAAGCTCCGCACGCGCCGTTTCAAGAGCGGAGCCATCGGCTTCGACCGTCCCGAAGTTCGCTTTGAGATTGACGAAAAGGGCACCCCCCTGCGCACCTACATCGTGGAGAGCAACGAGAGCCACTGGCTCATCGAGGAGTTCATGCTCCTGGCCAACCGCAGCGTGGCCGAGAGCGTGGCGAAGTGCCATATCGGCACCAGCGACGCCATACCCGCCAAGGGCAATCCCAAGGTGATGCCCTACCGCATCCACGACGTGCCCGACCCCGAGAAGATGGAGAACCTCCGCGCCTTCACCGCCCGCTTCGGCTACAAGCTCAAGACCGAAGGCACCAAGACCGAGGTGAGCCGTTCGCTCAACAAACTCCTCGCAGACGTGAAGGGCAAGAAGGAGGAGGCCCTCGTGGAGATGGTGGCCCTGCGCTGTATGCAGAAGGCCCGCTACAGCATCCACAACATCGGCCACTACGGCCTTATGTTCCAGCACTACACGCACTTCACTTCCCCCATCCGCCGCTATCCCGACACGATGGTCCACCGCCTCCTCACCCACTACCTCGACGGCGGCCGCAGCGTCTCCGCCACCAAGTACGAGAACCTCTGCGAGCATTCCTCCGAGATGGAGCAACTCGCCGCCCAGGCCGAGCGCGCCAGCATCAAATACAAGCAAGTGGAGTTTATGGGCGCCCGCATCGGCGAGGAGTTTGAGGGCACCATCAGCGGCGTCACGGAGTTCGGCCTCTACGTGGAGTGTGACGATAACCACTGCGAAGGCCTCGTGCCCATCCGCGACCTTGAAGGCGACTACTACGAGTTTGACGAGAAGAACTTCTGCCTCATCGGCCGCCGCCAGCACCACCGCCTCGCCCTCGGCGACAAACTCGTCATCCGCGTGGCCCGCGCCAACCTCGAGAAGCGCCAACTCGACTACGCCTTCGTGAGGAAGTTGAAGAGTGAACAGTGAACAATTAATCAGTGAACAATAATATTAACCCTAACGGAAAGCCTCCCCTAAAAAAGTTGGCCCCCCCCCTTTCCAACCCCTCACATCCCCCCAAAGGGGGGCTTGGGGGGCTTTTGTTCTTATCCCTCGGCTCCAACCTCGGCGACCGCGCCGCCAACCTTCGCGCAGCCCTCACCCTCTTGGCAGACGAGATAGGCCCCATGCTCGCCGTGTCCTCTTTCATCGACACGGCTCCCGTGGATATGGCCTCGCCCCACCGCTTCCTCAATGCCGTGGCCGCCTTCCGCACGACGCTGTCGCCGGCCCGCCTCCTCGCCGTGACGCAGGACATAGAGCGGCGCCTGGGCCGCACAGAGAAATCGCACGACGGCCAGCATCCCGACCGCACCATCGACATTGACATCCTCCTTCTCGGCGACCTCCGCGTGGATAACGAAGAAGTCATCCCCGGTCACCGCCTCACCATTCCCCATCCCCGCATGTTGGAGCGCGACTTCGTCATGCAGCCCCTGCGGGAAGTGCAACGGATGCTGGAAGAAAAGCACTGATTTCCCTTCTAAAATTCATAATACCTCTCAGGGGAAACGCATCAAATAGGTTGTTGTATGCTTTTAGCATATTATAAGCCCCGTGATGAGGCTGGAAGCCTCTACTTTGAGTAACCCGGGACGCAGTCTCGGGTTTTAACATCGCTTCTCTTTGCCTGGCTGGAAGCCAGTACCTTGTGGATAGGGTCTTGCCGTGTCCTGTCGGGAGGTACTGGCCTCCAGCCAGTTCATAAGTGCGACAGCCGAGTTCCCGAGGCTTCGCCCCGGGTTTCTCAAAGTAGAGGCTTCCAGCCTCCTCCTTCAAAGGCTCTCGTTTTTTAGAGGCATAGCGTCTTCTCAAAGTAGAGGCTTCCAGCCTCATCCCTCAAAGGCTCGTTCGGGATGGGATTTCTTATCGGCCAACAGCGGGAGTGGATGAAGTTCAAGGTAATAAGGTTATTTCTTTTGGTACTCAAGTCCGGCAAATCTCCCTTCCGGTTTCGTTTCCACATATGTAGAAAGTAATTTCCACAATTGTAGAAAGTATTTTCCACATATGTAGAAAATTGTTTTCACAATTGTGGAAATATAATTGAAAAAGCATTTGTGCGTTATAGGACGGCCTTCGGGCGGGGGAAGGCCGCATCAGGCCACACTGGGCTCCCCCTACAAAAAATCAGCCGCAGGAGGCGGTGCTCTTGCGGCTGATAATATTATTGCGGAGAGAGGACTGCGGATTATTTCTCCTCTGTCTCGGGGGCCTCGGCCTCCTTCTTCTTGGCGAGATACTCGGGCAGGGCGAGGCCGGCCTGGTCGAAGAGTTCCTGGAGGGGCGGCACACTCTTCATCAGGCCGCTTACGAAGCCGGCCGTGGAGCCTTTGCCGTCGCCACCCTGACCGGAATCCCAGACGGTGACCTTGTCGATGTTGATACCCTTGATGGCCTCCACCTGCGTCTTGACGAGTTCGGGGAGTTTCTCGAGGAGGAGGAGCGTATAGGCCTTCGTGGCGTCGCCGCCGGCGGCCTGTATCATCTTGTCGTAGCCCTGGGCCTGTTTGGTAAGGATTTCGTAGAGACCCTTGGCCTCGGCCTCCATCTTGGCGTAGATGGCGTCGGCCTCACCCTTGGCGTTCACGCGCTTTTGTTCGGCTTCGGCCTCGGCGGCAATGACGAGGCGCTGCTTTTCAATCTCCTGACTTACGAGCACGTCGGCGTTCTGCGTGCTGCGTTCACGCTCGGCACGGGCTTCTTCGGCCTTGCGCTCGGCGGCGTAGGCTTCCTCCTTGGCGGCAGCCTCGGCCACCTTCTCGGCAGCCGTTGCCTTGCGCTGGGCTTCGGCCTCGGCCTCGCGGCGGTCGGCGTCACTCTGGGCGATGGCCACCTTGGCCTCGTTCTCACCGCGCACGGCGGCGGCGTTGGCCTCGGCGGTACGGATACGGGTCTCACGCATGGCGTCGGCCTTGCCGATTTCACCGAACTTGTCCTGTTCGGCCACGCGCACCTTGGCCTCGTTGATGGCCTTGGCGGCGGCCTCCTGGCCGAGAGCCTCGATATAGCCGCTCTCGTCCTTGATGTCGGTGACGTTCACGTTGATGAGTTTCAAGCCAATCTTCTTGAGTTCCACCTCCACGTTGGCGGTGATGGCCTCAAGGAACTTGTCGCGGTCGGAGTTCAGTTCCTCAATGCTCATCGTGGCGATGACGAGACGCAACTGGCCGAAGAGGATATCGCGGGCCAGTTCCTGAATCTGTGCGGAGGAGAGGCCGAGGAGTCGCTCGGCGGCGGCGAGCATCGTGTCGGGGTCGGTGCTGATGCCCACGGTGAAGCGGCAGGGGACGTCCACGCGAATGTTCTGTTTGGAGAGGGCGCTGGTGAGGTTAGCGTCGATGCCGATGGGCGTGAGGCTTAAGTACTGGTAGTCCTGGATGATGGGCCACACCATCTTGCCGCCTCCGTGAATACACTTGGCGCTCTTGCCCACACCGCGTGAGCCATAAATGACGAGAATCTTGTCCGACGGACAACGACGGTAGCGATTCAGAAAGCCGACAACGAGGCCGAAGGCCACGACGGCGATGATGACGAAAATGTACGGTTCCATGTATTAAATAAAAAATAAAAAGTAATAAATAAAAAATAAAAGTCTATCGCTCAAGGGTATCTACGCCGCAGGCGGACACGAGCGCAGCGAGGCACTCCCCCTTGGGGGAGCGGGGAGG
>JAKSLT010000032.1 GCA_024401055.1 Bacteroidaceae bacterium
TTAAAACATCTTATCGGGATACTGGCCCTGGGCGTGGAGCTGGGCGAACTTCTCCACTACGCCGGGACGGTCCTCGGGATAGGTCACACCGAACCACTTCGAGGTGGTGTCGAGCACTTCGCAGGTGGCCTTGCCCTGACGGATAAGATGGTCCACCATCAGAGGGATGAAGAACTCGCTCTTGGGGTTGGCCATATTCTTGGGGTCGGAGAGGAAGGTCTTGAAGTATTCCTCGGAGTGCTGGAAGTAATCGGGAGTGAAGCCCCAGAAGTTCATGCTCACGGGAGTGGTGTCGGGGATGCTCACCCACTCTTCGTTCTCGTCAAGATACTGTACTACGCCGTCGTGGCGGGCAATCTTCGTGCGCTCCACCACGGAGGTGAGGAGGTGGGTCTTTTCGTCGTTTTCACACACGCCGCGGCTCACTGCGCCGTGGTCGGTCAGGGTGTTGTCCACGCGGAAGCCCACCATGGCATACTTGCCGGTGCTGCCCTCGGGCAGTTCGCTGAGGAAGCGGCCCATCACCTGGAAGGCGTCGCGGTCGTAGAAGTCGTCGCAGTTGAGCACGGCGAAGGGCTCCTTGATGATGTCCTTGCCCATCATTACGGCATGGTTGGTGCCCCAGGGCTTGGTACGCTCGGGAGGACAGGTGAAGCCTTCGGGGAGGGAATCGATGGACTGGAAGCAAAGTTCGCAGGGCACGTGACCTTCGTATTTGGCCAGCACCTGAGCGCGGAACTGCTCCTCAAAGTCTTTGCGGATGACCCATACAATCTTGCCGAATCCGGCCTTGATGGCGTCGTAGATACTGTAGTCCATGATGGTCTCGCCGTGAGGGCCGAGCGTGTCGAGCTGCTTCAAGCCACCGTAGCGGCTTCCCATACCTGCAGCAAGGAGGAAAAGGGTTGGTTTCATTATTTATTGGGGGTTAAATGTTACTTCTGCTTGCAAATTTACCTATTTCTGCGCAATTCTCGGCATTTATTGCCGTTTTTTTCCTACTTTTGCATCAAATTATGACGAAAATTGTTCCCAACAGCCCCAAAGCGTGGCTTTTGGCCGCCCGTCCGAAGACTTTGACGGCGGCTCTCTCCCCCGTACTCATCGCCGCCGCACTGGCACTCCCCACCCTCCTCCACCCCGCCGGCAGCGACAGCCCCATCGGCCCCTCCAACGCGCTTGTAACTCCCCCCTTCGGGGGGATAGAGGGGGGTCTTATTGCCCTTCTCTGCCTCTTGTTCGCCGCCCTCATGCAGATAGCGGCCAATTTCATCAACGACTTTTTTGATTTCCGCCGCGGCACCGACAACGAGGAGCGTCTCGGCCCCGAACGCGCCTGTCAGCAAGGATGGGTGACGCCCCGCGCCATGAAAATCGCCATCGGCATCACACTCGCGTTGGCTGCCGCCACGGGCCTCGGCATTCTCTTCGTCGCATCGCCGTTTTTCGCGCTTTCAGCCCCGTGGTTGATAGGGATGGGCGCGGCTTGCATCGTATTCGCTTTCCTCTACACCACGCTGCTCAGCTACTGCGGCGGCGGCGACGTGCTCGTGTGGGTATTCTTCGGCTTCGTGCCGGTGCTGGGCACCTACTACGTGCTCACCGGCACCCTCTCGCCCGATGCCTGGCTCCTGGCCGCCGCCACGGGACTGGTGACGGACACGCTGCTGGTCATCAACAACTACCGCGACCGCGACGGCGACCGCCGTTCGGGCAAGCGCACGCTCATCGTGGTCTTCGGCGAGCGCTTCGGTGCGTATTTCTATCTCCTTCAGGGCCTTGCCGGCGTAGTGCTGGCGGCATGCGTCGCTCCGAAGGCAGCCGTGCTATACATTATTTATATATACGCGCACGCGAGGACGTGGCGCAAGATGTGCTCCATCCGCACCGGCCGCGCCCTCAACGGCATACTGGGCCGCACATCGCTCAATATGCTGTTTTTCACCGTGCTTACGGTCGTAGCAGTCCTGTTGAAATAATACGTTCTCGGCACGGGGTATGTTTTTAACAGCTGTTGAAATTGATTTTAACAGCTGTTGAAACGCATTTTAACAGCTGTTGAAATGCATGTCAACAGCTGTTGACAGGAAATTAAAAGGGAAGTAGTAAAAAGCTGTAGGGGGAGCGCTTTTTCTGGAGGTGGACTGCGCGGGCGCTAATCGTGGCCGATATGCGCCGTGACGGGGCTTTTACGGCGGCAAAGGGGCAGGTTTTCACTCTTTTTTACGCGCAGGATGTCTTAATCTCAAAAAAAATGCGTAACTTTGCGGCGTATTGTATGCACATACTTATTTATTCATCATAAAGAACCTCAACACAATGAAGAGACTTTTCTCCCTCGCCGCTCTCCTGATGGCTTGCGGCTGCCTGCTGACCGCCACGGCACAGGAGGCGTTCTACAACCTCACGCCCTACCCCAAGTCCATCACGAAAAAGACGGGCTTCTGCACTTTCCCCAAGGAATTTACCGTGGGCGTGGATGCCGCTCTGGGCGACAGTACGATGCAGGAGGCCCAGGCCTTCGTGGATCAGCTCAATGCCACGATGAAGGGGCACAAGGCTACCCTCGCGCACAGCATCGACGGCGCCTTCATCCAGATATCCAACGGCGGACGTATCGCTGCCGTGGGTAAGGAGGGCTACAACCTCACTGTTTCCGCCGAAAACATCCGCATCAACGCGCTCTACGAAGCAGGCCTTTACTACGCCCTGCAAAGCGTGAAGAAGATGCTGCCCGCCAACGTGTGCGCCGGCGTCATGGACGAGAGCGTGACGGAATACAGCATTCCCTGCTGCACCATTGCCGACGCTCCCCGCTGGGAGTACCGCTCGTTCATGCTTGACTGCTCGCGCCACTTCTTCGACGTGAAGGAAATCAAGCGCATGCTGGACGTGATGGCCATCTATAAGATGAACACCTTCCACTGGCACCTCACCGACGACCAGGGCTGGCGCGCCGAGATTAAGAAATATCCCAAACTGACCACCGTGGGCGCCACGGCCCCCGACAGCCGTATCACCGACTTTGAACACGGCACCTACTGGCTGGGACACGCCTACGGCCCCTACTCCTATTCGCAGGACGACATGCGCGAAATCGTGCGCTACGCCGCCGAGCGCCACATTGAGGTCATCCCCGAAATTGAAATGCTGGGCCACAGCGTGGCAGCCCTCTGCGCCTACCCCGAATTCAGTTGCAACCCCAGCGCCAGCCGTCAGGTGTGGACCAACGGCGGCGTGAGCACCGACGTGGTGAACGTGGCCAACCCGAAGGCCGTGCAGTTCTACAAGGACATCGTGGATGAACTCTGCGAAATCTTCCCCGGCCGCTACTTCCACATCGGCGGCGACGAGTGCCCCACCGACGCTTGGAAGAGCAACGCACAGTGCCAGCAGATGTACAAGGAAAAGGGCTTCACGGACTACAGGCAGATACAGTCGTGGTTCACTAACGAAATCAGCAAGTACATCGCCTCCAAGGGCAAGCGCACCATCGTGTGGAACGAGAGCATCACGGCCGGCGGCAGCGACCTTGACATGGTGAAGGAGTACAACCCCGTCATCATGTGCTGGTATCCCTGCCAGGGCGGCGCACAGAAGGCTGCCCAGTTGGGCCTCGACGCCATCATTACCGAGTATCACGGCGGCAGCAGCGCAGCCTCCGGCGCCGGCGGCTACTATATCAACCGCAAACAGTACAACCACCCCACCGAACCCGACGGCGCAGGTGCCGGCGACGACACCGTGGAAGGTTGCTACAAGTATGTGCCGCAGCCCAACGCCACGAGCACGCCTACGGTCATCGGCGTGCAGGGCACCTTCTGGTGCGAATGGGTGGGCGTGCCCGAATATCTGGAATACCTCGCCCTGCCCCGCCTCATCTGCGTGGCAGAAGCCGGCTGGACGCCCGAGACCAAGAAGAACTGGCAGAGCTTCGTGGACCGCATGCTCCTCGACACCAAGATTCTGGACTATGGCGGCTACAACTACGGCAAGCACTGGATGCCCGACTACGAGCCCCCCAAGATTGAGACCTGCGAAATCATCGCCGACGGCCTGACGGAGTACACCTTCGACAACCAGTCCAAGGACCGCGGCACCCATCTGCGCGACGACAACGGCAAACTCAACGGCCAGGGCGCCGAGTGCACCACCTTCGTGCTGGAAGCCGGTCCCAAGGCCGAACAGTACTACATCAAGAGCACCGTCAGCGGCAAATATCTCTATGCCTCCTCCTCCGCCAGCGGCACGATGGTGGAACTGAACACCAAGAAGACCGCCTGGACCTTCGACTGGGAGACGATGCCCAAGTACGTAGCCATCTGCCACGCCGGCAACAAGGACGTGGCCCTCAACAACAACGTGAGCAACACCACCAAGGTGCGCCTCTTCGCCCACGCAGCCTCCAACGGTGCCTCCTTCTACACGATGGAACTCGTGAAGCGCCCCGACGGGATTACCGCCGCCCCTACGCAGTCCGCACCCCTCGCCTCCCTGACCTATGACCTCCAGGGCCGCCCCGCCACTGCCCTCAATGGCCGCGGCGTGTATCTGCGAGAGGGCACCAAAGTGCTGAAATAGACCTATACAACACTCTATATCCCAACTTTCCCCCGAAACTCTTTGCCGTTTCGGGGGATTTTCGTAACTTCGCAGCATAATTCCATAAGTCATACAAAACACTCCTACTATGAGACGCCTTCTTATTATCCTCGCCCTCGTCCTTTGCGGTATTCCCGTGAAGTCCTTTGCCGCTCCCGACCATCGCCAGCAACTGCGCGAAGCCGCCCTCGCCCTAAACCAGAGCGCCGAAGAGCGCGAGGCCCTCACCTTCCTTTATAAATATATGCCCGAGCCCGACGTGCTTAACTACGACCCTCAGTTCTACGTTGCTCAGGTGCACGCCGCCGTCAGGGCTCGCCACGAAATGCCGTGGGGAGAGAAGGTGCCCGACCGCGAATGGCGCCACTTCGTGCTCCCCGTTCGCGTAAACAACGAGTATTTGGACTCTTTCCGCACCGTATGCTACGACGAGTTGGCCACCCGCGTGAAGAATCTCTCTATGATGGACGCTGCGCTGGAGGTTAACCACTGGTGCCACGAGTATGTCACCTATAAGCCCTCCGACGCCCGCACCTCCTCGCCCCTGGCCTCCATGCGCACGGCTTATGGCCGCTGCGGTGAGGAGAGCACCTTCACCGTGAGCGCTCTCCGCGCCGTAGGTATCCCTGCCCGCCAAGTTTATACGCCGCGCTGGGCCCATACTGACGACAATCACGCCTGGGTGGAAGTCTGGGTGGACGGCAAGTGGTACTTCCTCGGCGCCTGCGAACCCGAGGCCGTGCTTAATCTCGCTTGGTTCAACCAGCCTGCCTCACGGGGCATGCTGATGCACACCCGCGTCTTCGGCGAATACGACGGGCCGGAGGATAAAATCAGTTTCGCCCCCACCTTCACCGAGATTAACGTCACCTCCAACTACGCCCAGACCACCCGCACATGGGTAAAGACCGAGCCGGGAGCCACCGTGGAGTTCAAACTCTACAATTACGGCGAGTTCTACACCGTCTATCGCACAACGGCCGATGCCTCGGGCCTCGCCTCCATACAGTCCGGCCTTGGCGATATGATTGTGTGGTGCAGCAAGGCCGGCCGCTACGGCGTGCAGAAAGCGTCCGCCTCTCCTGATGCCTACAACAAAGAGAATCCGCTCGCCATAGCCCTCGACCACAAGCAGGGCGACCGCTGGTCGGCCGACTTCAACATTACGCCGCCCGTCGGTGGCAACAACCTCCCCTACGTCTCCCCCGAGGCCGCCGCGCTCAACGAAGCCCGCAAGGCCCGCGAGGACAGCATCCGCACGGCCTACGTCGCCACCTTCCCACAGGGTGACGAACTCATGCAGAAGAGCCGCGGCAACCACGCCAACCTTTCCCGCTTCCTCACGGCTTACGGAAAGGCCGGCCGCACGCTCCTCCTCACGCTCTCCGAGAAGGACATCCGCGACTTCGACTACGACGTGCTCGACGCCCACATGAAGGCCATCGACCTGCAGCTCCTCGTAGATGAGCCGCTCTACGCCAAGTACGTGGCCTGCCCCCGCATCGCCACCGAGCAACTCTCCGCCTGGCGCCAGCCTCTCGCCAAGGAATTCAACAAGCAGCAGACGGAACAGTTCCGAGCCAACCCCGAACTCCTCGCCCAGTGGCTGCGCAGCAACGTTCAGACCGACACCGAATGGAACCCCAACGGATTATGGACATTGCCCGAAAAAGCCCTCGGCTTCTGCGACGTCCGCAACAAGGGTCTTCTCTTCGTGGCCTCCGCCCGCAGTATGGGCATCATGGCACGTATTGACGAGGTAACGGGTCAGGTGCAGTACGCCGACCCCGCCACGCCTCCCTTCGGCGGCGAGCCCAAATGGATTACGGTGGATATGAACGACCCGCAGCCTTCCGCCACACCGGCCAAGAGCAGTCAGGGCACCCTCGCCCTCACCTACCAGCCGCGCCAGTACATGGAGAACCCCGCCTATTACTACCACTTCACCCTCTCCGCTCTCCACGACGGAAGCCCCCGCCTCCTTGAATACGGCGAGGAGGACACCTGGAAGGACGACTTCGCCGCCCCCCGCGCCATAGACAACGGCGACTACGTCCTCATCAGCGGCACCCGCATGGCCGACGGCAGCGTACTGGCCCATGTGGAGGCCTTCACCGTCAGCGGTCCCACCACCCTGCCCCTCACCATGCGCAAGGACGACAGCGGCGTGCAGGTCATCGGCAACTTCAACTCCGAGAACCTCTACACCCCCGCCCCCGTTCCTTCGGCATCTCTCGAAGGTTTTCCCACTCCCGCAGCCGCTCCCCGCAGCATTCTCTCCCACACCGGCCGCGGCTACTTCGTCACCGGCCTCATCCGCGCCAACCACGAGCCCACCAACCACATCCTCCACGACCTTGAGAAGCAGCGCGAGGCCCTCGAAGCCTGGGGCCGCCCCATCGTCCTGTGCTTCCCCACAGCCGAAGAGTACCAGCGTTTCATGGCCAACAGCGCCGAGTTCACCAACCTGCCATCCACCCTCTCCTTCGGCATCGACACCGAGGGCCAGCTCGCCCCCGACCTCACCGACGGCGTCCTCACCAAGGAACCCTCACTCCCCATCATCATCATCGGCGACACCTTCAACCGCGTCGTCTTCTGTTCACAGGGCTACACCATCGGCATCGGCGAGAAAATCATCCAAACCATCTCCAAGCTGTAAAGTGAAGAGTAAACAATGAATAAGTGAACAATAAAAGAGTGAACAATGAATAAGTGAACAGTGAACAATTTCTGTTCCTGCCAACCACACAACCAGATTTACAGATTACCAAAATTCCTAAATATTATGACCCACCTCATCACAACCTTCAGAAGTATCTCCCTTCCCCTACAGGGGGGAAGGTGGCAGCGGCGGGTGCCGCTGACGAAAAGGGGCCTCCTCCTTTTTATTTTTATCTTCTCCCTCTCCATCTCCGCAGCCCCCAAGCGCGAGTTCCGCGGCGCCTGGGTGCAGATTATCAACGGCCAGTTCCAAGGTCTCGGCACCGAAGGCACGCAGCGCCGCCTCACCGAACAACTCGATGCGATGCAACAGTGCGGCATCAACACCGTGATGTTCCAGGTGCGCGGCGAGGCCGACGCCATGTATGCCTCCTCCTACGAGCCCTGGAGCCGTTTCCTCACCGGTAAGCAGGGGCAGGCCCCCTCGCCCTACTGGGATCCCCTCGACTGGATGATTCGCGAGTGCCACAAGCGCAACATGGAGCTCCACGCCTGGATAAACCCCTACCGCGCCAAGACCAAGGGCACCACCGAGCTCGCCGTAACCCACCCCTACGTGCAGTGGCCCGAGCGCTTCTTCGCCTACGACGGCCTCCTCATCTTCGACCCCGGCCTGCATGAGAACCGCGAGTACATCTGCCAGATTGTGCGCGACATCGTCAGCCGCTACGACGTGGACGGCCTCCACATTGACGACTACTTCTACCCCTACCCCGCCGCCGGCCAGCCCATCCCCGACGACGAGACCTTCCGCCTCTACAACAACGGCCTCACCGACCGCGGCGACTGGCGACGCTACAACGTCAACCTCCTCATCGAGATGCTCCACCGCACCATCCACGACACCAAGCCCTGGGTGAAGTTCGGCGTGAGCCCCTTCGGCATCTACCACAATCAGAAGAACGGCGGCCCCATCCCCGGTTCCGACACCGGCGGCCTGCAAAACTACGACGACCTCTACGCCGACATCATCTACTGGGTAAACAAAGGCTGGGTGGACTACACCGTGCCGCAAGTCTATTGGCAAATCGGCCACCCCACGGCCGACTACGACCGTCTCTGCCGCTGGTGGGCCCGCTACGCCTCCGCACGCCCCTTAGCCATCGGACAGGACATCGACCGCACCGTGCAGTACGGCGACTTCCAGAAGAAACTCGACCTCCAGCGCTCCCTCAAAGGCATCAGCGGTTCTTGCATGTGGTATTCCGCCGCCCTCGCCGCCAACACCGGCAACTACGCTGCCGCCCTGCGCGCCAACTACCACCAGACGCCGGCTCTCCAGCCCCTCATGCCCTTCATTGACGATGAAGCCCCCGACAAGCCCAAGAAACTCAAGGCCATCTGGATGCCCGACGGCTACTACCTCTTCTGGACCGCCCCCACGGACAGCAAGGAAATGAACCGTCCCTACAAATACGTCATATACGCCTTCGCCAAAGGCGAGAAAATCAACATTGACGACGCTGCTCACATCATAGGCTTCTCTTCCCAGCCGATGTTCCAGCTTCCCTACGAACACGGCCAGCAGAAATTCACCTACGTCGTCACCGCCCTCGACCGCCTGCAAAACGAGAGCAGACCCGCAAAGAAGAAGCTCAAGCTGTAACTCCCGGTGACTAAAAAACCCCTCCTCGATACCATGCAATCCAGTTGTCTATTTTACCTCGTATTAATTATATTTATTGCACTCCTTTCGTATGCAGCATCGGGACTATTGGGCCTCATCAGTTTTATTATCATGCTACTCATCCCCTTCATCTGGGAGCATTACAATGGACCCCAAAAGAAGTGAGCCGTCCACGCTGATATGTCATAGAAGTAACAGCCCTAACCTCTAGAAGAACCTCCCCCTCCTCGCTCGGAGAGCGAATCCTTTCCTCAATAGGGGAGAGGTGGCGAAGCCGGAGAGAGGCCGGGGAGGGGTGGCGCAGCTCTTGCCGCGACGGGGTGAGGCTTTCATTTTTGTATTCCCGCCTGTGATTCTCCGCATCTTCAACCCCTCCCACGACGAATGTCTGGCATCCGGTTCGCCCTACTACACGCCGAGTCGCACCGCCCGCCTGATGGATGAAGTGCACCTGCCCGGCTGGCACTGTCTCTCCGACGACCTGCCATCTTGGCAAGATTTGGAACGCGTCGAGCCCTGGGGATGGGACGCGCGCCTCGTACACCAGTTGCGCCGCCGCGGATGCCCCGACCATCTCTTACCCTCCCCCGAGCGCCTCGCCACCATACGCCGCCTGAGCAGCCGCCAGACGGCCGTGAGGTTGTTACCGATGGTGACGGAGAGATTTGAGAGTTGGTGGGTAGGGGCTACAAGCCCCCACAGCCTCGACCACAGCCTCTCCCCGTCAAAGTTTCCTTCGGTTATCGGCTTTAGCCGCTCGCCAAAGCGAGAACTTTGCCACCCCTCCCCCTGTAGGGAGGGGAAATTACCCCTAAAGGACGCAAGCGCGTCTTTAACCGCAGGAGTATCCTCCCCCTCCCAACAGGGGGAGGGGTGGCAGGGTGCCGTAGGCAGCCCTGACGAGGAGGGGCTTGGGGAGAGTAGATGGTTCTTAATGTCTCCCTCTCTCCTCTACAAATCCCCCTGGTCGTGCTCCGGCCGCGGGGTGTTCACCTACGATGAAAAGCGCATCCGGAAGGTGATGCGCGAGCAGGGAGGCATAGAAGTGGAGCCGCTCTACCCGCGCGTGGCCGACTTTGCCATGGAGTTCCGCTGCGAAGGAGGCGAAGTGACGTTTCTGGGGCTCTCCGCCATGCTTAACGGTGGGACATCGGCCCGCGGCGCAGCCTATGGCGGCAACCTCGTGGCGAGCGACGAGACAATTATGGAGCTTATGACGCGCTATGTGCCAAAGAAGGAGGTGACGGAAGCGCGCGACAGGTTGCTTGACGTGCTGCGCCGCGAGATTGCGCCCTTCTACGACGGCCCCCTCGGCGTTGATCAAATGATTGTGGGGCCGCCCTACGCGCTCCACCCTCTCGTGGAACTCAACCTGCGCCACACCATGGGCCTCGTGGCCATTGAAATGCGCACGATTTAAATTTCCTGAAAACTATTTCCGGCGAAGCCGCCCCATTTCTTGCGAAGCAACAAAATAAATAAACCTCCGTTGGCTTCGCCGAGAAATATTACCGCCCTACAGGCGGGAAATAAACGGCCCCTGCGGGGGAAATATCCCTGATAATTATTTCCTAAAAAAACTATTTCCGGCAAAGCCGCACTATTTCTTGCAAAGCAACTAAATATAATAAACCTCCATCGGCTTCGCCGAGAAATACTACCGCCCTGCGATCGGGAAATATCATGCCCCTACGAGGGAAATAAAGGCGATGATTGACAGCGAAGCGCCTGAACGGGGGGATAGCGATGCTTCAACAGGAGTTTTTCACACTTCTTCTCTTTTTGTGCAAAGTTTCTGCTATTCCCATTTTGCAAATTCAGCGCCCAAACGTCATTTGCACCTAAAAAGCGCACACTTTTACGCGAAGTGTGCGCTTTTATACTTACCTTTGTAGTGCCAAAAACCTCAATAATATGAAAAAGTTACTTTCCCTCGTGGCCTTTATGGCCTGCACGCTCACCGCCCTTGCCGGTGGTCTGCTCACCAACACGAACCAGAACGCCCACTTCTTGCGCCAAATGTCGCAAGAGGGCATCATCGACATCAACGGCCTCTATGCCAACCCCGCCGGCACCGCCTTCCTCGACGACGGCTTCCATCTGAACCTCAACTACGTCATTACGCAGCAGAGCCGCGACACCCGCGCCACTTTCGCACCCTTCGCCTTCGGTCAGGGCAACAACGGCGAGACCACGAAGAAGTTCCACGGCCACGCCATCGCGCCCGTCGTGCCTTCATTCATGCTTTCCTACAACAAGAGCAAGTGGAGCCTCATGGCCAGCTTCGCCGTAACGGGCGGCGGCGGCAAATGCGAGTTTGACGACGGCCTCGGTTCCTTCGAGAGCCAGGCTGCGCTGCTTCCTCTCCTGGGCGGTGCGCAGGGCATCACGGCCTACAGCATAGACAGTTACATGAAGGCCCGCTCCTTCTACATGGGCCTCACCGTAGGCGCCACCTACAAGCTCCTGCCCAACCTTGCCGCCTCCCTCGGCGTGCGCGGCATCTACGCCACCACCCACTACGAAGGCTACGCCAAGAACATCCTTATCAACAATCCTCTCGCGCCGGGCACGATGGCCAGCCCCGCCGCACTTTATGAGGCATGCGATGCCGCCGGTCACCCCCTCGCTCCCACCATGGCCGTATTAGCCCAGGCTACGCAGGACATCACGATGGATTGCAGCCAGAACGGCTTCGGCATTGCCCCCATCATCGGCATCGACTGGAAAATTAACGACCAGTGGAACTTCGCCGCACGCTACGACTTCCGCACACGCCTCAACCTCAAGAACGAGGCCACCAACAGTGCCTCCAGCCAGAACGCGGGAGCCCTGGCTCAGTATCAGGACGGCTTGAAGGTGCGCGCCGACATGCCCGCCATCCTCGCCGCAGGCCTCCAGTACCAGCCCTACAGCTGGATGCGAATGAACCTCAGCGCCAAGGGCCACTTCGACAAGCAGGCCAAGGCCTTCGCCGACGCACAGAAACTCCTCAAGCACGGCACGTGGGAAGTGGCAGCCGGCGAAGAGTTTGATATTTGCAAGCATCTCACCGCCAGCATCTCCTGGCAGAGCACCAACTACGGCACTACCGACGACTACATCAAGGACAGCAACATCATCTGCCGCAGCAACAGCCTCGGCCTCGGCGTCCGCGTAAAGGTGGCTCCCCGCTGCAGCTTCGACCTCGGTTACATGCAGACGTTCTATAAGGCCTACGACAAGCAGAGCGACGACTACAACAACGTGAGCCACACCGCCGCACAGGTGCTGACCGGCATCGCCATGGCCAACGGTGCCGACCAGGCCACGGCCATGCAGCAAGCCGCCACACAAGTAGGAGCACTGAAGAGCGCTGGTGCCTTCGCCGGCAGCGAGCACTTCACCCGTAAGAACTGGGTGCTCGGCATCGGTGCCAACATCAACTTCTGATTAGCGCAACAGGGGCACGTGCCGCCTGGTCTGCCGTGTAAAGGTGGCAAATAATCCCTTTACGCAATAGAAAATAGCCCTCTACGCGAAAAATAACCGCCGAAAAGTTTGGCCATCTCGGGAAAAAGCCGTACTTTTGCACCCGCAAACCGAAGGGCATGCCCCAAAGGTGAGCCAACATGGTGACTATAGTTCAGTTGGTTAGAGCGTCAGATTGTGGTTCTGAATGTCGTGGGTTCGAGTCCCACTAGTCACCCCGAAAAAAAGTCCTCTGCAAATTCACGTTGCAGAGGACTTTTCTTTTATGCCGTTTGTCCTTTTGTCGCGGGGCGGCGCTGCCGCAAGCGCTCGTAGCACCACATCCACAGGAGGGGAAGACCCACGCCGGCTACCGTATAAGGTATCCAGAAGAGGTCGTCCTTGGCGTAGTGCACCACCATGTGGCTTCCGATGTGCCCCCACGGGAGGTCGTAATACAGGATTTTAAGGGCGCTCACCGCCTTGAAACTGATGATGTGGAAGACATAAATTTGCAGCGTGTGCTGTCCGCAGTAGCGAAGGAAGGAACGCAGTGCCGTAGCGCTGGCCTCTATGCGACCGGCCACCCACCACGTCATCACGAAACCGGCCACGGCGGGTACAGGGAGGCGGAGGCATTTGTCCCAAGTGGTGGCCGCAGGCATGCCACCGGGAAGATAGCAAGCGAAAAGCGTAACCACGGCAAAGCAAGCCAGTGCCACGGGCCAGCGACCCTCCAGCCATCGCGGCCGAAGGCGGAAAGCATAGCCTACGGCAAAGAAAAACAGGCCCATAAGGTCGCGGTAGCCGCCTTGAGGTACTCCCGTGACGCGCAAACCCATCCCGCATTTCCACAATGCCAGACCCAGACCGATGGCTGCCACACTTGAAGTGAGCAGCAGCGGCCGCTGGCGCAAAGGCTTCACGTGCAGCAGCAACTTATGGAGGACGAGATAGCCCACGCTCGCCAGGAGCAGAGCGCGGAAGAACCAGAAGGCGCCGGTGAGGAAGACGTCGTAGCCCGACATGTTGAAAACGACGCTCCAGACGTGCTGCCAAAATTCGCGCCACGAATGAAAGGGATGCGTCACGCCACCCCGGTACGTGCCGTACTGCTCGTTGAGCAAGCCGATGCGGAACCACAGATTATGGAGGCACAGAAAGACGAGGCTCCACTTCACGAAGGGCCAGTAGAGTCCCTTGATGCGCCGCTTGAGGTAGGCAGCCTCATCGTTGAGGTAGCGCGGGTTGAAGCAGAAACCGGCGGCAATGAAGAAGAGCGGCATGTGAAACTCCTGGAGCCAGCGCTGGAGCGGCTGGGTCTCCGTATGGCCTATCACCATGAGGATAATGGCGATGGCCTTGCAGATATCGAGGCGGGTAAGACGCATATCGGGAAGCGGGGGACTCTTTGGATAAAAAGAAGATTTTCTTTAATTGTGGGAGGCCACACCTTATTTATATATACACGCGCACGAAGTGGCGGCAAAAAGGCAAAAGTGCACAATAACACTGCAAAAGTATAAAAAACTCCCCACATAACACGTCCCGCAACTGAAAATGTGGCACTAAAGCACGATATATAAGAAATTTTTCATAACTTTGTGCCCAAATATATTCCTTTACATAAAATCCTCTCAACTCTATGAAACCCGTCAACAACGACCGCGTGCTTGTAGTGCTGAGCGGTGGACAGGACTCTGGCACGTGCCTGTTTTGGGCCAAGGAGCACTTCAAGGAAGTGTGGGCCCTCACCTTCGCCTACGGGCAGAAGCACGTGCTGGAAACTGAACTCGCCCAGCGCCTGGCAGAAAAAGCCGGCGCACATTGGGAAATGATGAGCATTCCCTTTATAGCCCAACTCAGTTCAAACTCTCTTACCGACGACTCCATCCCCATGGATGAAGATAAACCCGCCGACGGCCCCCCCAACACCTTCGTGCCGGGCCGCAACCTCTTCTTCCTCAGCATCGCCGCCGTCTATGCCCGTGAGCATGGCATCAGTCATATCGTCACAGGCGTCAGTCAGACCGACTACTCCGGCTACCCCGACTGCCGCGACGCCTTCATCAAGAGCCTCAACGTGGCCCTGAACATCGGCATCGACGAGCAATTCATCATCCACACGCCTCTGATGTGGATAGACAAGGCCCAGACGTGGGAGATGGCCGACCGCCTCGGCGTGCTCGACATCATCCGCCACGAAACGCTCACCTGCTACAACGGCATCCCCGGCGACGGTTGCGGACAGTGCCCCGCCTGCAAGCTCCGCCGCGCCGGCCTTGAAGAATACCTCAAATTAAGTAAAAAATAAAAAGTAAAAAATAAAAAAATAAAAAGTAAAAAGTAAATAAAGACAACTTATACAACTCTTACAAATTCATAAAAAGCGAGGGTCGGTAGTGGCCTGAGTTAAAATGTTGTTCCTATTGTTTCTGTTGTCTTTAGAAGTTAAATCATGCGAGAAGACGAAAACCTTACTCTGCTCGGCAACGGGCGCAAGACAGAATACAAGAGCGACTATGCCCCCGAGGTGCTCGAGACCTTCCTGAACAAGCACCCCGAGAACGACTATTGGGTGCGCTTCAACTGCCCTGAGTTCACCTCGCTCTGCCCCATCACCGGCCAGCCCGACTTTGCGGAAATACGCATCAGTTATATGCCCGGCGAACGTATGGTAGAGTCGAAGAGCCTCAAGCTTTACCTCTTCAGTTTCCGCAACCACGGCGACTTCCACGAGGACTGCGTGAACACAATCATGAAGGACCTCATCCGCCTCATGGATCCGAAATACATAGAGGTGACCGGCCTCTTCACACCCCGCGGCGGCATCAGCATATATCCCTATGCCAACTACGGACGCCCCGGCACGAAATACGAAGAGCTGGCCCTGCAACGCCTTAATCAACACGACCTATGAGCACGAAGATAATTAACTTCTGGCAGGCGGTACGCCATCACAAATACCTGTGGACTATCATCATTTTCATCATAGTCGCGGGTTTCCTTGACGAGAACAGCATCTGGAACTACTACCATCTGCGCAAACACAACAAGACGCTGAAGGACGAAATCCGCCTGTACGAAAAGGAATACAAGGACGTCAACGCCGAACTTCAGCGCCTGAAAAAATCTCCCCGCGCCTACGAGGAGGTGGCCCGCGTGCGGCTTCTCATGAAGTCGGACGACGAGGACGTTTATGTGATTGAGGCACAAGAATCCCCCACTGAATAATCCCCGCAAATGAAAAAGCTCAATACTTGGCAGAACCTGCTGTTTCAGGCAGGCGGCCTGCTTCTTCTGGCCGGTGCCTGCATGCCGCTTATAGGCTATGCGAGAGAAGGCAGTCTGGTTCTCCTTATCGGTGCCTTGGCTTTTGGCATCATGCAGTGCCTCGCCGGCTATGAAGGATCCGATGCCGTGGTGCGCCGTCTGCGCCGCCAACAACTTTTGGGAGCATTCCTTATGATTGGCTCCGGCCTTCTTGCCGTGGCCCATACATTAAATATCAGCCACATCGGCAGCGGAGAATGGAAACTCTGCTTTGCCGTTGCGGCTGTCCTTGAAATCTATACGGCCTTTCGCCTTCCTATCGCCCTCCACGCCTCTGGCGAGGACGCTTGAAACTGTAGCCTGCCATGCGCAGGTAGTTGCTGATATAGGGGTGCGACAAAAATGTCGGAGGTGCCTCGTCGGCTATTCGCTTCAGCTGTTCCGTCATGGTGGGGAAAATCTGCTGATTGCAGAGCATGATGAAATAGCCGGGGCCCAGGGCATTGTCGTAGTTTTCCCTTATGAAGCGCACCTCGGATTCCTCTATTTGTTCGTTTAGTGCCGATGTGCGGCGCCTCATTTTCTCTCTTACCTCGCTTACACTTGCCCGGCCTTTGCTGAGCGCATGTATGCACTCATTTTCCACCTGCCATATTTCGTTTTCCAGACGTTCGCGTTTTTTGAGGAAGTCGTAGAGTCTCTTGTTGAGCTGTCCGCCCTCCACGTATTGCCCCATCTGGTTTATTGACACCTGTAGGTCGCCGTTTTCTATGACGATGGGCATCATCAGGTCGTTGCCCAGATACACATGGGCCAGCACCACGCTGTCCACGGCCCCGCCGAAGCGGAACCTTCCGTGCTCCACGCGGCAGGAGTCCAAGCTCCACAAGTCGCTCTCGCCACTGTTGCCTGTCACACGCAGGTAGAGCATGTGACCGTCCACCTCATCCAACGAGCTATTGCCCGCAATGTCGTATTGCGTGGCGCACGAGCTGAGGAACAAGGCCATCAAAGCGATATGTAAAACGTACTTGGGCATAATATTCTGCGCAAAAGTACAATCTTTTTTTGAATAACGCGCCAGCAAGCGGCGAGAAAAACGCGCGCGATAAGTTTTTTTATATTTCCAGCCCGTTATAACGCTTTGATTTTACTCTTTTTAAGAATTGCCGTCGCTCTTTACCTCACTTTTATCTCATCAAGGAAGAGCCATCCGCCGTCGGGGCCGTTGTTGGCCTGCACGCGGATGTAGCGGGCCGCGCTCTTGCGGCGCACGGCAAAATCGCGCACTTCGGGAGTGGGCGTGCGCCTGTAAGGCGTGCTGATGCGACCCATCTCGATCCAGTTCCGGCCGTCGGTGCTGGTGCTTACGATGTATTCCACGGGGTAGTAAATCTCAGCACAGCAGTCCTGGCGGAAGCAGGTGCTTACTTCTTTGAAGGACTGAGCCTTTCCCATGTCCAGCGTTGCATTGAACACGTAGCCGCTCTCGCCCCGTCTGATGAAGCCCTGCCAGCGGCCGTCACCAAAGGCCCAGCCGCCGTTGCAGCCGTCCACAAGCGTGGTATTTCCCCGGCCGCTGTATTGCGGAGCGGGCTCCAGTTCGTAGTTTATGGCGGCACCGAGAGCCTTGTGGCGCTGCGGCTTGTCCAAGTCGGGCCGCTCGCCCACCTCGGTGCGGAGGTTGAAGGCGTTCACGCCGTTCTGGCGCAGGCGGTCCACCTCCTTTTCAACCCGCTGACGGAAGTCGCTGCGCCCGCCGGTGCCCCACCCTATCTCGGCCAGCGCCAGGATGCGCGGATAAAGCATATACTCCTGATGTTCGGGCGTGGGCACGTACTCCGTCCAGAGGTTGCCCTGCACACCCTTGATGTGGGCGGCCTCCTCGGGCGAGAGGCTCTTCACGGGGTTGAAGGAATACACTTTTTCCAGCGGCAGGTAAGAGCCGAATCCCTCTGGCTGCGTAGGCGGGGCGTCCTGATAGGAGTCAAAATAGCAGTACGCGCCGGGCGTCATTACTACGTCCAGCCCCATGCGGGCGGCCTCGGCGGCTTTCTCCACGCCGCGCCACACCATGACGGTCGTGCCGGGGTGCAAGTCCTTGTCTATGACCTCGTCCCAGCCCACGAGTTTACGGCCGTGGCTTTCAAGGAAGCGGCCCATGTGGGCTATGAGATACGTCTGTAGGTCGCGGAAGTCGTTGCCGCCTATCTCCTTCAGTTTCTGTTGGCAGCGGGGGCATGCGGGCCAGTCTGCGCGGCCGGCCTCGTCACCGCCCACGTGGATATACTCCGACGGGAACACGTCCATCACCTCCCGCAGCACATTCTCCAGGAAGTCGTACGTCCCCACGTTGCCCGGGCAGAAGTCGGCGGCGCCCTCCCTGTGCGTGCAGCTCAATTCGGGATAGGCGTGCAGCACTTCCTCGCTGTGGCCCGGCATCTCAATCTCCGGCACCACCGTCACGCCCCGCGCCGCGGCATACGCCACGAGCGAGCGCAGTTCGTCCTGGGTGTAGTAGCCGCCGTAAGGAGAGGAAGCACTATCCAGCCTCTCCCCCAGCCTCTCCCCGTCAGGGCTGCCTGCGGCACCCTGCCACCCCTCCCCTGTTAGGGAGGGGGATATTACACTGGAGCGATTACCTTCCTCGTTGGCAAGAGCATCTTCCCCCTCCCTAACAGGGGAGGGGTGGCAAAGTTCTCGCTTTGGCGAGCGGCTAAAGCCGATAACCGAAGGAAGCTTTGACGGGGAGAGGCTGGGGGGGGGGATAGGTGACGCCACATACCTTCTATCCTTCCCTATCCACCATTTATTCCAGTCGCTCTCTGTGCGATAGGCCGCCATTTCGGTCAGCCGCGGATAGCGCTTTATCTCCATGCGCCAGCCGGCAGCATCGACGAGATGCAGATGCAGGCGGTTTATCTTGTACTGCGCCAAGATGTCCACCTGCTTCTTCAGGTGTTCTATCGTGAAGAAGTGGCGGCTGACGTCAATCATCGCCCCGCGCCACGCATACTGCGGCCAGTCCTCAATGGTGCAGCAGCGGTATTCGCCCTTGCGCACCTCCAGTTGCCGCAGCGTGGCCTCGGCGTAGTGGCGTGAGGCCTCGTCGGTGTAGCCCACGCACACCCCGTCCTTCGTGATGCGGATGCAGTAATAAGAAGCCCCCTCCCCGCTCCCCCTTTGGGGGAGAGCTGCAGAGTCGGCGGCATGTCCCAAATCCCCTTCCCTATCGGTGGCACTCCCCCAAAGGGGGAGCAGGGAGGGGGCTTTTTTCACGGTGCCCTGCCCCCACTCCACCTTCTGCGGATAGGGCAGCAGCGTCTGCGCCGACGACCATGCGGCCACCGTCAGCGCGAGAATGACTAATGCGATACGCTTCATATTGAGGTATGTTCTATAATTCTGAATAAGTTCATGTTTCGTCCGCAAAATTACATAATTCTTCCGACACGACCAAGCCTCCTCCCTCATTTTGCCGTTTCCTCCTGCCTTCCGCTGATGCGCCCCGCCCCTTGCGCGGCGCTACCCACCCCCTCGCAGGAAATACTCGTGCGCGCAAATATTTTCGGATATTGCTGTCCGGGGAAAATGTAATTTCTTAGCATTGGGCTGAAAGCCCTTGATTGTATAGCCTAGGGCAGAGTGACCGAAGGGAACGCCGCCCTAGGGTCGCAGGTGCGACTACCAAGTTCGCCGCATCGCGGCATAATTGTTTCGGGGCAGCGCCCCATTGCACTGGTCTATAGGACAAATCCCCCCCTCCGCCGCTTCGCGTCACCTCCCCCCAGGGGGAGGGATACTTACACAGCGTCTGCAATCAAAAACCTAGGGCGGCGTTCCCTTCGGTCACTCTGCCCTAGGCTAGGATGTTTCGGGCTTTCAGCCCTTTCATAAAGGGTAAGCCCATACTATTGGTAATCTCTCAAATTACCTGCTTTCTCAAGCGATACGGAAGATTACTTTCTTTTTCCCCGGACAGCAATAATTTTCGGAAGGACCTCAAAACCGCTACGCGCCAATTTATAGAACCTGCGTGTAAGCAAATGGAATATTACCCGCCTCTGATTGTTCTTAGTCGGCATTTAGTCATCATGGCCACAGTAGTGACCGATACTTGGCCACTACTGTGACGCATACTTGGCCACAGCTGTGGCCAAGTATGCGTCACAGCTGTGGCCAAGACGAAGGGTTCGGGACAAGCATCAAGAGAGGACGCGATAAAATCATGGAAATCAGACTTATCGCGTCCTAATGGACTGTTATGCGCAAAAGGTGTGTTTTATAATGTCTGCGACGCTACTGCGGCAGGTGTCAGGAGGGATGCTCGCGCGCGCGTATATATAAATAATGTGCGGCGCTACTGCGGCAGGCGGTCGTAGGTGGTGCGGCGGCGGAAGTAGTACTGCCAAAGGAGGGAGAAGGCGGTGCGCTCGGGAATGAGGTCGGCGGTGGCGCGGCGGAGGTTGTCGGCGCGCACGGCTTCATACTCGGGGCGCAACTTGCGGAAGTCGCGGCGCGCGCGGCGGATGGCGCGGAAGTTTTGCCAGTGGCCGGTGAGGAGTTCCTTGAGGGCGGCCACCATGTCGAGCCAGCGGCGCAGGCGCAGGACGGGGCGGAGGTCGCGCTCGGGGAGGTTCTTATAGAGGAGGAGGAGGTTGTTGCGGAAGTTGAGGTAGTTCTTGCGGGGCGAGCCGGTGGGGAGGGTGCCGCCGCCCACGTGATAGACAACAGACTGCGGGCAACAGACAACAGACCGACCGCGGGCACGCAGGCGCCAGCACAGGTCTATCTCTTCCTGATGGGCAAAGAAGCGGCCGTCGAGGCCTCCGCTCTCGCGCCAGTCGGCGGCACGGATGACGAGGGCCGCACCCGTGGCCCATAGGACGGGGACGGGCGTGTCGTACTGCCCGCGGTCGTCCTCCAGAGTGCCGAACACGCGGCCGCGGCAGTAGGGATAGCCGTAGCGGTCGAGATATCCGCCGGAGGCTCCGGCATATTCAAAGCGCTGGCGCACGGCGGAGTCGGCGGGCTCGCCCCACTGGCGTATCTTGGGCTGGAGGGCGGCGCACTCGGGGTGAGCCTCAAGATAGGCGATGAGGGGCGTGAGCCAGCCGGGGGTGACCTCCACGTCGGAATTGAGGAGTACGAAGACGTCGGCCTCCACCTGGCGGAGGGCCTGGTTGTAGCCTTCGGCGAAACCGTAGTTCCGGTCGAGGAGGATGGTGCGCACGGCGGGGAACTCGTCGCGCAGGACGTCGCGGGAGGAATCGGTGGAGGCGTTGTCGGCCACTATGACTTCGGCCTCGCCGCTATGGGCCAGGACGGAAGGGAGGAAGCGGCGGAGCATGGCGGCGCCGTTATAGTTGAGAATGACAATGGAAATCATAAGGCAAGGAGGCTCTCACCATCGGCGGCGAGAGGGCCGAGGGTGACGGATGAAAGGGAGTTGGGTTCGCACGCGCCCGTTACGCGTATATAATTGTCTGTCCAGCCGGCGCCGTTTTCCCAGAGCACGGGGCGCATCTGGCCTATGTGCTGGCGATAGAAGGCGAGGCGCTTCTCCTCGGAGAGGGCGATGAGCTCCTGCGAGCGGGCATGCTTCTCGGCAGGGGTAACGGCGTGGGGGATTTCGAGGGCCCGCGTGCCGGCGCGCTCGGAATAGGGGAACACGTGGAGCTGCTGCACGGGGAGGCTGGCGATGAAGTCGCGGCTCTCGCAGAAGAGGTCGTCCGTCTCGCCGCGGGCTCCCACGATGACGTCCACGCCGATGAAGGCATGGGGCATGGCGGACTTGATGCGCTCTATCTTGTGGCGGAAAAGGGCGGTGTCGTAGCGGCGGTGCATGAGGCGGAGCACGGCGTCGCTGCCGCACTGGAGGGGAATGTGGAAATGGGGCATGAAGGCGCGGCTGCTGGCACAGAAGTCGATGATCTCGTCAGTGAGCAGGTTGGGCTCGATGCTGGAGATACGGTAGCGCGCAATACCTTCCACGCCGTCGAGGGCCTGGACGAGTTGGAAGAAGGTCTCGCCCGTGCTGCGGCCGAAGTCGCCGATATTGACGCCGGTGATGACTATCTCGCGCCCGCCCTGGCGTGCGGCCTCCTCGGCCTGGGCCACGAGAGAGGCGATGCTGGCGTTGCGCGAACGACCGCGGGCGAAGGGGATGGTGCAGTAGGTGCAGAAATAGTTGCAGCCGTCCTGCACCTTGAGGAAATAGCGCGTGCGGTCGCCGTGGCTGCACGAGGGGAAGAAGGGCCAGGCGGTGGCGGCAGAGGAGTCGGGGGACGGTGCGGAGACGGCAGAAGACGGCGCGGGGCAAGCGGGAGACGGCGCGGGGCAAGCGGCATTCGCGTTGAGGAAATGCCGGCATATCGTGGCTACCACCTCGCCTTTGTCGCGCTGGGAGAGGACGTATGTCACGCCGTTGATGGCGCGCACCTCGTCGGGCTTGAGCTGCGCATAGCAACCCGTCACTACCACGCACGCACCGGGATTCTGGCGCACGAGGCGGCGGATGCCCTGGCGGCACTTCTGGTCGGCCTCGGCCGTGACCGAGCATGTATTTATTATAATAATGTGTGCCGGCTCTCCCTTCTCTGCTTCATGAGCGCCCTCGGCCATAAGCATGTCGCCAAGGGTGGAAGTTTCGGCAAAATTGAGCTTACAACCGAGCGTTAGGGCACGAAATGAAAAGCCGGAGAGGGCCTTTGTTACTTCTTTGTTCATTGCGACTGCAAAATTACTAAAAAATTATATGCACAGATTACAAAAGCCTCTCATTTTTACGGGAAAATGGAAAAAAAACACGTTTTTTTGAAAAAAAAAGAGAAAAGGCTTGCACCATAACCCAAAAGTCCGTACTTTTGCAGTGTTTTAATAAAGCAATATTGTTTAACTTAAAAACCAAAGAACAAAAATGAAGAAGTTAGTTTTCATGTTCGTGGCTTTCGCTGCTATCAGCTTCGCTTCCTGCGGTCAGAAGACCGAGCAGGCTGAGGCTACCGACACCGTTGTTACTGACACCGTTCAGGCTGACACCGTTGTTGCTGACACCGCCGCTGTGGACACCACTCAGGCTTAATAGCACACCCCGAACAAAACTCGAGAGAATTGGACCTGCTGGAGGGATGACCTCCGCAGGTTTTTTCTTTTTATCAGCACGACGTCAGTATTTAATATATTACCGCCCGGGGAAAAAGAACGTAATCTTTCGTATCGTTTGTAAATGCAGGAGGTACGGAAGGTTGTCAAGAGGAGGGGCTTACCCTTTAGCAAGCGACGACAAAGCCCCGAAGGGGCGACAGATTGGAGGATAGGGCGAGAGCCCTTTCTTTTGTGTATGACCCTTTATGGGAGCGAGTGCGGTAGGGATTGCGCCCCACCCTCCGTTATGTCGTCCTTTCAGGACTTTCAACTTTCTCCAGACAGCAATAAAACGAAATAGAAGCAGGCGACCCAATTGGGCCGCCTGCTCTAATAATAAAGGTAAAGAGGGACTTCACTATTCCTTTACGAACCTATGTGTTTCGGGAGACCAATAGTTTATTCGGCGATTCTCTATAATGATTGCACGGATGGAAGCCAGGAGATATTTGCACACTTCTTCTTTTGAAGCATTCACCGGAGCTATTTTCACAGCATCATTATAAGTAATGTCAAGAGACATCCTACTACTACTATTATGCAGATAATCGGGATCTACCACCTGGGCAAACCAGTTGAGCTGAGCTTGCGGATGAAGTCGCACGACATCAATGCCGCGCTTCACACACTCTTCATACATATAGGTGGCCACAATCTCGCGGAAGTCTTTTGAATTGGGATAATCCAGGGCCGTCTTTCCGCCAAGGCCTACAACAGGGCCTCCTTCTGCTTGAACGCCAACGTAATAAGGATGATTTGCATCTATCAGCAGTGAGTCCTTATAGGCTTGGCCACCTTTGAGAACAGTTTTAGCCATTGAGGGGTCTTCACCATTGTAGAGATTGTACTTCACGCCGATTATGGAGAGCAGCGTTTGAAAATCTTCGTTGTACTGGATGTCATAAACATAATAGCTTACATCCTCCTGAGGTTGGGGACCCGGCGTAGGACCGGGAACGGGCTCTTCTTCATCACCACAGGAATAGTTGATGCTTACGGCAAGCATGCAGAGAGCAAATACAAAAAACTTTTTCATACAAATTGTTTTATAAAGTTAGTAAATCAGTTGATTATTAAAACAGGCTCCAGTTTGGATGAACTTTGGAAAAGCGTGAACTGCACTTTGTGAAGTTAACTCTTTGCCTCCGTCACACCAGACTGGAGCTATCGTAAATAGTATGTACTCGAGAATTCGAGGGGAAGATTACTCTGCGCGCAGGGTGAAGCGCTTGAAGGCCTTCACGGTGAGACCCTTCTCTACGCTGTTGAGGTAGGCAGCTACGGTCTGGTTCTTGTCCCAGATGTACTCCTGCTCAAGGAGGCAGCTTTCCTTGAAGAACTTCTTCAGACGGCCCTGGGCGATGTTCTGAATCATCTGCTCGGGGAGGTTGGCAGCCTTCTCGGCGCTTACGGTGGCGATGATTTCCTTCACCTTGGCCACGTCCTCAGCGGTGATCCAACCCTTGGTCTGGTTGCTCTCCATGTGATCCTCGCTGTCGAAGTGAGCGGGGTTGAAGCCGGCCTTCTTGATGGCAGCCTCAACGGCCTTCTGCACCTGTTCCTGCTTGGTCTTTTCAACGGCCACGCGGAGCTCGGAGTCGATGACTTCCTGAGGAATGCTGGCCTGGTCGATGCCTGCGGGATTGGCGGAAGCAACCTGCATGGCGATGTTCTTACCAACGGTCTCGTCGGCCACCTTCTGGCTGAGAGCCACGAGGGTGCAGAGCACGTTCTTGTTCTGGTGGTTGTAGAGGCTGATCTCTTCGCCTTCTACGACGCAGTAGCCGTCGAGTTCCATCTTCTCGCCGGTGATACCGCTGCGGTCAACAACGGCGTCGGCAATGGTACCGTTGCCCATGGGCAGGGCCTTCACCTCTTCAAGGGTGTGGCAGCGGGCTGCTACGGCGGCGTCGAGGATTTCGTGAGTGAGAGCTACGAAGTCGGCATTGTTAGCCACGAAGTCGGTCTCGCACTTGAGGGCGATGATGGCGCCGAAGGTGCCGTCGATCTTGGCGAGTACGCAGCCTTCAGCAGCCTCGCGGTCGCTGCGCTTGGCAGCTACGGCCTGGCCCTTCTTGCGGATGATTTCCACTGCGGCTTCATAGGTTTCGGCTTCGGCCAGGGCCTTCTTGCAGTCGGCAAGACCCGCACCCGTCTGTTCGCGAAGCTTCTTGATATCGGTCATTGTAACGTTCATAACGTCGATTCTTTTTTATAAAGGTTAATAAAAGAAGAGGGGTGCGACCACGGCCGCTCCCCTCTTGAATTTCTATTTATTCGGCGGGAGCCTCGGGAGCTGCGGCAGCTTCTTCAGCAGGAGCCTCAGCCTCTTCGGCAGCGGCTTCTACCTCTGCGCGGGGACGGCTAGTGCGCTGGCGCTTGCGGGGCTGGTCTTCCTGCTGCTCGGCAGCGGCTTCGTCAGCCTTCTCGGCCTTACGCTCCTCGATACCTTCCACGATGGCGGCGCAGCAAACGTTGAGGATAGCCTCTACGCTGGTGGCGGCGTCGTCGTTGGCGGGGATTACGAAATCTACGCAGTTGGGATCGCTGTTGGTGTCCACGATACCGAACACGGGGATACCCAGGCGCTGAGCCTCGGCCACTGCGATGTGCTCCTTCATTACGTCAACGACGAAGAGGGCGGCGGGCAGGCGGTTGAGGTCGGCGATGGAACCGAGGTTCTTCTCCAGCTTGGCGCGCTGGCGGCTGATCTGCAGGAGTTCGCGCTTGGAGAGGTTGCTGTAGGTGCCGTCGGCGGTGAGCTTATCGATGGTAGCCATCTTCTTCACGGCCTTGCGGATGGTCTGGAAGTTGGTGAGCATACCGCCCGGCCAGCGTTCCGTTACGTAGGGCATGGCAATGCCGGTGGCCTTCTCGGCGATGATTTCCTTAGCCTGCTTCTTGGTGCCAACGAAGAGCACGCGGCGGCCGCTCTTGGCGATGGACTTCAGGGCTTCGGCAGCCTCGTCGATCTTTTCCACGGTCTTGTGGAGGTCGATGATATGAATGCCATTGCGCTCCATGAAGATATAGGGAGCCATGGCGGGGTTCCACTTACGCTTGAGGTGGCCAAAGTGGCAACCAGCCTCAAGAAGGGTCTCAAAATTTGTTCTTGACATTTTGTTTGTTGTTTTGTTTGTTGTTTACTTTCTTTTCAGTTGTGTAGTTCAACCAACCTGGCGGTAGGCGGCAGTGATTAAGAGTTAACAGTTAAAAGTTAACAGTTAAGAGTTGGGAGTTACCGAGCATTGTCGGCAGGCCCGCTCCGCATCCGCCGGGTTTAGATGCTAAACGTATCAGTTTCAGCAAGCAGTGCCGAATATTAACGTTTGCTGAACTGGAAGCGGCGGCGAGCCTTGGGCTGACCGGGCTTTTTGCGTTCCACAACGCGGCTGTCGCGGGTGACGAAGCCGGCCTTGCGGAGGGCGCTCTTGTCCTCAGCGTTTATCTTTACGAGGGCGCGGGCAATGGCGAGACGCAGAGCCTGGCTCTGACCGGTGAAGCCACCGCCGTTGAGGTTTACCTTGATGTCGTACTTCTCAGCCACGTCGAGGAGGGTGAGGGGCTGCTTAACGACAAACTGCAGAATGCTGCTGGGGAAGTATTCGGTGAGGTCGCGCTTGTTGATAGTAATCTTGCCAGTGCCTTCTGTTACGTAGATGCGGGCAACGGCGGCCTTGCGGCGACCAAGGGCATTAATCATTTCCATAATCGTGTATTACTATTTAAGCGTGTTAATATCTATTTCCTTGGGGCTCTGACCGGCATGGGGATGCTCGGAACCGGCATAAACGTAGAGGTTGTCGAGGAGCTGTGCGCCCAGACGGTTCTTGGGCAGCATACCCTTCACTACGCGACGCACCAGACGGTAGGCGCCATTGGGCTTGGCCATGATGCTGGCGGGGGTGTGCTCACGCTGGCCACCAGGGTAGCCTGTGTAGGTCAGATAAACGCGCTCGTTCCACTTCTTACCGGTGAGACGAACTTTGTCGGCGTTGATGATAATCACATTGTCGCCACAGTCAACGTGGGGAGT
>JAKSLT010000033.1 GCA_024401055.1 Bacteroidaceae bacterium
ATGACGCCGCGCCTCAAACACGCCTTCCTCCACTATGCGTACGAAGCTTAACCTCATCTTCTGCTCTCTGCTGCGCGTACTGTCCAAGGACCAGGGCGTGCTCATCTTCTGCGTGTTCGTGCCGCTGTTCTATCCCATCCTTTATTCATGGCTATACAGCAACGAGACGGTGCGCGAAGTCCCCGTCGTCGTCGTTGACCAATGCTGCACGGCCCTCTCCCGCGAGTTCATCCGCAAGGTGGACGCCACGGCCGACATACGCATCATCTCCCACGCCCAGGACGTAGAGAACGGCCGCGACTTCATCCGCCGCCGCAAGGCCTACGGCGTCATCGCCATCCCCCGCAGCTTTGAGAAGGACATCGTGGCCGGCCGCCAGACCTCCGTCAGCATCTACACCGACATGAGCGGCATGCTCTACTACAAGGCTCTCCTCTCTGCCACCACGAATGTGTCGCTCGATATGAACGCGGAGATAAAAGCCTCCAACAAAGCCATAAAATACGAGGACGTCTCCCTCTACAATCCCCAGAACGGCTTTGCCGGCTTCCTCATTCCCGCCGTGCTCGTCATCGTTCTGCAGCAGACCCTCATCCTCGGCATAGGCCTGGCACGCGGCACCGAACGCGAGCGCCGTCGCTTCACGGGCATCAACGCCTTCATCAAAGTCAGCGACTCCCAGCGCGTCACCCTCGCCACCGCCGGTGCCTTCCTCCTCCTCTACATCCCCGTCAGCATCTGGGTGCTCGGCATCATCCCCAAGATTTTCTCCCTCAACGCCATCGGCAACTTCTGGGAGCTCTGGGTCTTCATGCTCCCCTTCCTCCTTGCCAGCATCTTCTTCGGCATCAGCATAGGCTCCCTCTGCCGCCAGCGCGAGAGCATCATCCTCCTCGTTGTCTTCACCTCCATCCCCTTCCTCTTCCTCTCCGGCGTGAGCTGGCCCGCCAGCAACATGCCCCCGTTCTGGAAGAACGTCAGCGTCATCATCCCCTCCACCTTCGCCATCAACGGCTACCTGAAACTCAACAGCATGGGTGCCCATCTCCCCGAGGTATGGACCGAATGGCGCAACCTCTGGATACAGGCCGGTGCCTGGTTCCTCCTCGCCTACTTCTCCGTCATCCAGCAACTCTGGCCCACCAGTTTCCACCAGAAGCCCGACCCGCAAGGACAGATTGAAGCGGCAAGAGAAAAAGTGAAGAGTGAAGAGTGAAAAGTGAAAAATAAAGTATTTTATGAACCGCAGAGCCAAACAGAAGGAACAATATAAATCTGCCAACCTCCTCTACCTCTCCGAGAAGGCCAAGGAGGAGGGCATCGTGTCGCTTCCCTCCGGCGTGCTCTACCGCTGGCTCGGTCGCGGTCCTGCGGGCAAACCTTTCGCCACGCCGTCCAGCATAGTCTTCGTACGCTACACGGGCCGACTCATCGACGGCAGCGTGTTCGACAGCAACATGGACGCTCCCCTACCCGCCTGCTTCGTCGTGCGCGACCTCATCATGGGCTGGCAGATAGCCCTCACCCGTATGCGTCAGGGCGACAGCATGGAACTCTACATCCCCGCCAAGTACGGCTACGGACGCCAGTCCCTCCCCGGCATTCCTGCCGACTCCACCCTCATCTTCACCCTCGAGCTCGTCAAGCACGAGCCCCGCTGAGCCACACTTCCTATTTATCCATTATTGGTGCCCCTCCACTATTTATTATTACACGCACACACGCGCGATTGTCATTTTTCTGAATCGGTTGCGTCACGCGATGAGGAAATCAGGTAACAAGGAATTTAGGAATCCTCGAATTTTATATTTAGAGATATTGCTATCCAGCAAAAATTGATATCTCTTAGCATTGGACTGAAGGCCCCCCAATTGTATTTGTTCAGGCTTCGTTTTCAGAAGTCTATGAAGGCGTCTGTTTTCAACAGCTGTTGAAATCAGTTTTAACAGTTGTTGAAATGCGTTTTAACAGCTGTTGAAATTAATTTTAACAGCTGTTGAAACAAAATTAAAAGGGGGATAATTTGGGGAAAGGCAGCAAACAGGTTGTTTTATACCTTTATATATTGCCGTCCGGGGAAACTTATAAGTCCTGAAAGGACGACATAACGGAGAGTAGGGCGCAAGCCCTACATCACGCGTTGCCGTTTTCTTTGGGAGCGCTGTAAGTGCGACATAATTATCACATTACTTGAATTATGTCGCACTTACAGCGCTCCCACAAAGCGTTAAACACAAGAGATAGGGCTCGCGCCCTATCCTCCAATCTGTCGCACCTTCGGCGCTTTGCCATCGCTGGCAAAGGGGTAAGCCCCTCCTATTGACAACCTTTCAAACCACCTGCATTTACAAGCGACACGAAAGATTACTTTCTTTTTCCCCGAACAACAATATAAAAAGTAAACGCAGAAAGGCCGTGCGCGGTGCACGGCCTTTCTGCGTTTATGAAAGAGGGGGAGCGGTTGTTCCCTGTCTTACTTGAGGACTTTCTTTCCGCCCATGATGTTCACGCCCTTGGCGGCCTTCTCGAGACGGCGGCCGGTGAGGTCGAAGACGGTATTGTCTGTCTCTTCGCCCTTGGCGGCCTTGATGGCTTCTACGATGTCGTCGAACTGGAAGCCGATGCGCTCGCGCGTGGAGGCGCCGCCGGCGAGGTAGATGGCCTTGCCCTTCGGGTAGGACGTGGCGGTGTAGCGGTAGAAACCTATGCCCTTCGACTTGTTGGCAAGTACGTAGGGGTTGTTGCCTTCGAGCTCGTCTTCCCACAGCTTACCGGCGTCGCCGTTCACCGTGGAGCCGGTGAAGAGGTTGTCCACAGCGGCGGGATTGGCAGTGGCGGGGATTACGAGTTGCGATACCTTCTCGAGGACTTCTCCGAAGGTTTCGGAGTATTCATCGGAGTCGGTGAACACCTGTTCGCTGTAGAGGACGTAGCCGCCGGCGGGAACGGGAGCATTGTCATCCTTGTTCACCTGTTCGAGGGCGAGGCTGCCGCCACGGTCTTCTGTGCCGCGGTAGCACTCTACTTCGCTGGACACCTGCATAGGATAGGGCAGATAGATGGAGGCGTAGTAGTGGCCGTCGTTACCCTTGATGAGCGTGGGCCGGTTGTAGGTGTAGGATTCGTCCTCTACGAGCTGGAAGAGGAAGGTGTGGCGGCCGTTGGCATTGTAGTACTTGTCGCCGTTATTGCCGGAAACGAAGCGGTGGCTGTTGCCGTCGTCATAGCAGAAGTACTGGTACTGCGTGGTGGCGTTCTTCGGGTGGGCCTTCATCTGGAACAGGCCGAAGCGCTGTTCTGCCGTGAGGGCCTTCACTGAGCCGTTGTTATTGGTGCAGTCCGTCGTGGCGTGTTCAAGGGTGATGATGCTGTAGGTTTCATCGTAAGCCTCGGTGGCGCCCTTCGTCGTGAAGGACTTGCCGCTGTCGCCCGTGTCGAACCAGCAGAGGTAGCGGCCCAGTTCGTTCACGAGGATGAACTCGTTGCCCTCACCTACGCGGCGGACAATGAAGCGCGTGTAGCCTTCGTCGCCGATTTCACCGTCTGCCTCTTCATTCTTACCTGTTATCTGGCCATCGGCCGTGCTGTAGATAGTATAGGCATTCTTAATGCTGCCGTCTTCCTCCACATGTACGGCCATCAGCTTGTAAGCCTTGCCATTTTCGGGGAGAGCGATGTTGGTTTCGTTCAGCAAGGCGTTGTATGCTTCAAGAGCTTGGGCATAGTTGTCTTCAGTAACTTCGCCTTCAAAGATATCTGCATAGGCCGCTAAGGTTTCAGCTGTTTCAGAATCGTATGCAGGATAACCTACCTGACCGATAACGCCAGTGAAGAAGTCATAAATGGCATCTATCTTCTCCTGAAGCTCGGCGCAGAGTTCAGAAGGATCGACTTCCTCCACTTCGGTGAAGGTCAGACGTGAGCCGTCGTTGCCGAAAGCAGATGCGTTTGCCCATGTGGCGAAGTAACCGCTACGGTCGTTGACATAGGATTCGTTCGTGGTGCCATGAAGCTTGAAGTAGTTGTAATTGTCCTTTATGGCAAGGTCGAAATAAGCACCTGTATTCGGAGCGTCCGCAGTCACGGCATGAGTGCCATCACCAGGACTGGCATTATCGCCATAGGTCAGGTACTTCCCTGCACCTTCGTTGAAGAGAGTAAAGCCGTTATACCAGTCACCGCCTATGGTGAATTGCGAGTTGGCGTCATTCAAGTCTGCTACTGCATCCTTGAACTTATTCTCCGCAGCATTGTAGCTTACTGGCAGGTTCTTCAAAGTTATGTTGTAGGTCTTACCCACGGTGAAGGGCATCCCGTCATTATAGGCGTAGCTCACGTTGTAGGTGGCGTCAGCCGTAACCGTGGCGAGAGCGGGGCTGTAGGTGGCCGTCACATAACTGGGAACGGATACGGGGCTTGCGGGTAGCTGGCCCATGGGAGCCTTGACTGTCTGGGTAGAGTTTACGGGCTCGCCCATCACAAAGGTTATCGTGCGGGTGTTGACAAGGTTCAGGCTCTGAAGGGCTATATAGCAGCCGCCATTGCTCTCGCCCTTTGAAATCTCAAAGCTGACGGTAGCAGACGTGCCTTCTATCGTGATAGGAGAGTTACTGTTGAAGACGAGGCCTGTATTCAAGGCGCCCTTTGTCGTTATGTCGCAGATATTGAAGTTCTGGTATGTTCCACTGTAACGCTCCACATCGCCTTCCTTCACCTTGACGGTCACATTAACGTGGCGGGTCTGGTTGGCGTTCTGGTCACCGCCGCCACTTGTCACGGCATACATGGGAAGCGTGATGGCGTTGAAACTGGAGCCTGCGGGCAAGCCGGTAAGCGTAAAGTCGAGTGTGAGATTACCATTGGCATTGCTCGTCTGATAGTCTATGCCCAGAACATTCTTGACGTTCTTAGGATTGCCCGTACCGCCACCGTTGGATACGGCACTGGAGCCGGCTACATCTATGCCGGAAACGGTATTGCCGTTAATGTCGGTAGCATTCACCGTGTACTGAACGCCGTCCCACGTGGTGCCTTCGTTTTGGAAGGTAACTGCAACATTTATGGGAGAACCTTCTACGGGCTCGGGAGCGATTTCGCTATCTACACCATTATATACATATACAGAGCTGGCGGGGAGCGTGAAGGTAATCTGCGTGTCCGGATTAATGTCGGAACCTTCGGCTATGCCGGCAATCGTGGCGAGGCTACCCAACTGGTCGGCAAAGGCTGCCGTGAGTTGGATGGTGCCCGTGAAGCTTGCAGGAATATCGAGGGCTTCGCGCAGCGTGGTGGTAAAGGTCTGCTGAGAGGGAGCACCGTTACGCAGGGTGAGGGTGGCCTTCTCGCCGTTCCATGCAGCCCAGCCATAGATTTCGGCCTTGCTGCCTGTCCAAGGATTACCGCCTACCCAGTGGATATCGGGCAGCACGTCCTTGTTGGCTTCCTGCCACTTGAGGCAGTCGGCCAAGTCGCTCCAGAGCTTACCGCCATTGATATTGGTCATAAGCCTATGGTCGGCATAGAGTTCTACCATGCCGGAGCCGCAGGCGAATGCGCAGCGCAGTTCGTTGAGCACGGACTGGTAGTTGAGGTCGTTGGAAACGCCGTCGAAATTGCCGTTTTCACGCTGGTGCAGGATGAAGCCGTGGGTCATCAGCGTATTGATGGGGCAGATGGGTGAGCGCTGTATATAGTTCTGATAGACGAGGCGGTCGCGGTAGGTAATCCAGTTCTCGCGACTGCTGCTGTTATTGCCGATAGTGCCAAAGTCATTCTCCTGACGCCAGGTGGCATCCGAGAAGTGATACCAGAAGGGGCTGGCCCATGTGCCTACGGTGGTGTTGAAGAAGATGTCGGCCTTCAGGTTCTCGCGTACATAGCGTTCGCAGCCGATGATGCCTTCAGCATTCTCGTTGCCCGTGGCTCCATCATCGGGACCTACGGAAGAGAACTGGCCGGAAATGCCGTCGAACTTGAAGAAGTTGAACTCGTAGCCGTCGCGTTCGGCCTCGGTCTTTACGAGGCGCGTACAAGCGGCCTTGAAGACATCGTAGTAAGCCTTGTTGCTGAGCTGCATGCCGCCTTTGCCGTTCCAATAGTCACGACGGTAATTACCGCTCTGGCCATAGCCGCCTACCGGGCCGAGCCATGCGCCGATGCCGGAATTCATGGTAACGGCCACCTGACCGGGCTCCTTGAAGCCGTTGGGGAAGCCGGAGTGGTGGTGCCACTCGCCGTATTCGTCCCAGCCGTCATCCCATACGAAGGACTTGATGCCTACATTGTACCTGTCGAAGAGGTTGGTCTTCCAGGCTTCTACGACAGGGGTGCACTCTGCAACCCAAGAGTTAGTGCTCTCGGAGCCCGGGGCGGCATTGTTGCGGTTGATGTTGAGTTCGTACCAAGAGTTGTAGTGGGGGAAGGGACGCCAAGGCACGGCACGTTCACGCTCGCTGTAGGCGAGGAAGGAGCGACGCTTGTGATTGGGGTCAACGAGGCCGACTACGCTGCTGACATTCCAAACGACATCCTTATCAGTGAGGTCGCCCGCGCTGGCCTTAAGAGTAGCCTGACGGCTCCAGAGACCTTGTATGCTGACCTCGGCGGGAGCGGGCAGGTGGAGGTAGTCAATTACTTCGTAGTTGATGGCAATGTCGCCGTTGGAGGTCAGAGCCTCGCCTTGCTTGCTCACGAGGTAGCGCAGCTTGTACTGACCGGCTGCGGGAACGATGAAGGAATAGGTGTTACCCTCGGCTGCGTTGCCCGTGTAGCCGAAATGATAGTCACTGATGGCTACATGGTTCTGCTCGTCGATAAGGTCTACGCCCACAATCTGCAAGCGGTTGCTGCCGTTCTTATAGGTAAAGGTCGTGGTCAACGTGCCACCGGCAGAAGCGATGTTGAGGTTTTGCTCGCGATAGTAGATGTTGTTGGCGGTATGGCCGAGCTCTACGATGCGGGCGGGCACATCAGCGTCATTCATGTCTTGGAACTGGTTGGTGGATGTATCCCAAGTGTCGGTGATATTCTCGTTATTGGCGATATGGTCAGCACTCAACACCTTGCGGCGCGTGGAGGCCTGGGCAACGGGGTCGAGGTCGAAGACAACGGTGGGAACGCTTACGCTTCCGCTATAGGTGATGTTACCCTTGGAAGAGATGCTTTCCGAACTGTAGCTTTCGCTCCATGCCAGCAGGGATATAAAGTAGCGCACCTGATAGTAGTCCGCACTGGGGATGTTCACGGTATAGACGTTGTTGGCGTGAGAACCACCGGTGCGACCTTCATGATAGTCGTGAGCCACAATGTTACCGTCAGTGTCAAGCACATCAACGCCGACAATGTTCAGTTTGTGGCTGCCTTCCGTATAGGTGAAGGTAATGGTCTGGTTGCCTGTGGTATCAAACTTCAGGTAGCCGCGGGAACCTACCACGGTCTGCGGGGTGTAGTTGCTGCTGAGGTCAGTGATACCGGAAGGCAGTTCGGAAGGCATCCAGCTGAAGTCGGATGCGCCCGTCCAAGCTCCGTAATTACTCCACTTCTCAGGAACGGTAGTGTCGCTGATAACACTGTTGTATGCCGTGGGAGTTTCCAAACCGGCAAATATATTGTCGCTCATCAGCACGGCACCACGGGTGTTGCCCACCACGGCAGGAGTGCTGCCGGCGGCAGCGGCATCCACATCATACTGCATGGGGATGATGGCATTCATCTGCACATCCTTGTCGGTAGTCATGGTGAGGTCGGTGCGCAGATAGTGGGAGCCGTCGCGCAGTTCAGCCTTCCAGACGAAGGTCACGTTGGAACCTTCATACTCATGCGTGAAGGTGGCTTGTATGTATTTGCCGGCGAAGTGCTCTGCACCCTTCACGGCATCGGTGTTAGCCGTGAGGTTGCCCGTCTCAACATTACCAACGAGGGTCATGTCGGAGGCGTTCACCACGGTGGAACCGTTACCGAACTTGATAGTGAAGAGTTCGGTGCCGGGCTTGAGGTTCATGGCGGTGCTGCCATTGAACATCAGCGTGCCGTTCTTCTTCACGAACTGAGCAGCGAGTACTTCGTTGCTGAAGGTGTAAGTGGTCTTCGTGCTGCCTACGTTCACGTCAAGGTTAGCCTCACCCACGATTTCCTGCTGGGCAGGATATACGGCGGGAGCGTAGGTGGCGGTTACGGAAGGTTCGGGTACATCCTCTTCTTCCTCGGGCTCTTCCTCACCAGAGATATTGATGACAACCTTTGCGTTGGGAGCTACGGCAGCGAGTTTGTATGCACCGCCTTCAGCCACAAGTGTCACGGGCGAGCCATTCATTGTAACACTGACTTTGCTCAGGTCAGCCGTTCCGTATTGAACATAGAGATTCTGAGCGGTCGTGTGCTTGTTCACGATGGTGGCCTTGGTGAGCTGCTTGTTGGCCCATTTCTGGTCAACCTGGAAGTTGCCTATGGCCTTGAGGCCGGTGATGTGACCGTTGGCCCATGCATCGGGGAGGGCGGGGAGAAGATGGACAGTGCCGTCGTAGCTCTGGAGGAGCATCTCGGCCACACCGGAAGTGCAACCGTAGTTACCGTCAATCTGGAAGGGAGAGTGCGAGTCGAAGAGGTTGTAGTAGCAGCCGCCCATACCACTCATTTGTATATTATACGCGCGCGAGTGCTTGAGTGCCTGGGAGAGGTAGCTGCGGGCTTCGTTGCCCTTCAGCACACGGGCATATACATTGGTCTGCCAGCCCATGGACCAACCGGTGACATCGCCAGTACGGGCGAGGATGGCATTGCCGGCAGCCGTAAAGAGGTCTTGCTCCTGCTGAGTCGTACCATAGGCCGTTATCTGGCTGAAGGGATATACGCACATCAGATGGCTGAGGTGGCGATGGCCGGGGTCACTAAGGGGAGTATCCATCCATTCTGCGATACAGGGCACATTGGTGTACTGCACATTATTACGATTGAAGGAGTAAGTCTCAATCTGAACACCCTTGTTGAAGTTGGCGTAGAAGTTTGAGATTTCCTGAACCTGAGCATTCGAGAGAGGTGATGCGCTGCCCAGTTCGGCATGGGCCTTTATAATTTCATCGAAGAGTTCGGAGCTGGTCTGCTGGGCAAAAGCCGTGATGTGGTTGCCGTCACCATGCTCAGGTGAATACTCGCCCTTGATGACATAAAGGCTGCCGCGGTCTGCAATGTCCTGCTGAGCAATGCTCTTGATGTAAAGAGCGGCATTATACATTACGGGCAGGGCCTTCTTCAGGAAGTCCTTGTCGAGCGTGTACTGATAGTAGCGCCAGAGGTGAGTGCAGTACCAGGCGCCAAGCGTCTTCATGTTACCGTTGGAGAATTGGCTCGTACCGCCGAAGATGTTGCTTTCACAGGCTACGCTCCAACCGGGCACGCTGTTGTTGCCGCTTACCTTCTTTGCGTAGTCAGTCCAGGCCTTGCTGGTAGAGAGGTTGATGATGTGGTTGAGGAACGGCAGGTGCATCTCACTCAGGTTGGTGGGATCGGCAGGCCAGTAGTTCATTTCCACATTGATGTCGGCGTGGAGGTCGCAGTGCCAGAAAGAGGAATTGCTGCGGTCGTTCCATATACCCTGCAGGTTGGAGGGAGCATGGATGCTCTGGTCTGCGTTGGCGGCCACGGTCATATAACGGCCATACTGGAAATAGAGCTGCTCGAGGAAGAGGCCTTCGGCAGTACTCTTGTTGTTTGCACTGGCGTTATAGTAATCCACAAGGGCATTGGTTGTCTTCGTGGAAGCACCACCCACATGGAAGTCCACGCGGCCCATATACTCATTCTGCCTGGCTTTGTGAGCGGTGAGCAGGGCATCGTAGGATTTGCCGGCGGCGGAGGCTACGCGGCCTTGTACGCGGCTTGCAAGCTGTTGCTCACTCTCGCCGGAAACGGCGGCAGTGGCAGAGGTAGTGATGTCAAAGTCCGTGGCAGCTGCCATAAGGAGCGTAGCGTATGTACCATTCGCAACCCTGATGCCGTCTTCAGTGCGGCTCAATGTGCCGTCGGTCAGCACGCGGAAGCGGGTGTTGTACTGCACGGTGGTCAATTTGCCGTGGAAGGTAGCTTCTGCCACACCGTTATCGTAGGAATAGGTGACGCCGGAAGCATTGATTTGACCATCGGGGGCATAGCTGAAGAGCAGGTTGAGTTTGTCACTGCCGTCAACGTCATATCTTGCCACGAACACCTTGTCGTCCTGACCCATGGCGGTGAAATAGCGGCGCGTGTAGTTGGAACCCGTGCTGCTGCGGAAGTTCACGCCTGCCACGCCGTCCATGATGTCGAGGTAGCGTACATAGTTGCTGACGGGCTTGCTGGCGTTGGCTATGGAGAAGTTGGAACCGAGGTCTTTCACGAGGATGGAACCGAAGTTCTGATAGTAACCCTGGCTGCCGGTATTGGTGTTGCCGCCTTCCCAAAGCGTCTTCTCGTTGAACTGAATCCGGTCGGTCATCACACCGCCCACGATGGTAGCGCCAATCTGGCCGTTACCCATAGGCAGAGCGTATTCCATCCACTGGTCGCCCACGCCCGTCTTGGTGGCAGGAACGTCATACCAGAGGCTATAGTCGTTAATATCGGTGGGACGTGTGCCGCCCGTTACGGTATCATATTCATAGAAGGAGAATACGAGGTATTCGCCCTCCATCGTCACCGTGTTCTTGACTGGCTGATTGCCTGCGGCGTCCTGACTGAAGTTGTCGGCAGAGAAGAAGAAACCCGTAATCCTGTCACCGTGGCGGTAGGGAGTTCCCTGATTGTAAACCGTGTAATTGTTGTCATCGCCGCCTACTATCTTGATGGTGTAGGTCTTCTTGGTGACTTCCTCAATATACCAGCCCGAACCGCGGTCGCTTCCTGCGCTCCAGCTCTTGACGCCACCACTCTGGTGGTTCCAGCTATTGGCATAATTGCTATTCAGGGCAATGTTGAAGTCATTGGACTGCCCCGTAGTGCCGTCAGCCAGTTTGATGTACCAAGTCCTAGGCGAAGAGGTACCCCAACTGTTCCAGTCGTTCATCGTCTTGGAGTCGCCGGCCTCATAGTTGTGGATATTGACAAGCTGGCTGCCATTGGCATTGCTTCCGGCAGAGGTGAAATAGAATACTGCGGAATTGTCAAGAGCCGTACCGAGAGAGAGGTACTGGTTGTCGGCATCGTAGTGCGCGTAGTCGGAAGGATTGTTGTTATTGCGGATGGTGTAATAATGCTTCACCGCGTCAGTGCTAATCATCACCTCGGCAGGGATGAACTTGAAGGTGGAGCCGGTATCCGTGGCAGAACTGCCGTTCACCCAATAACCCAGATGATTGTTGATGTCGTTCAGATGAGCATTCCCGTTGCTGGCTACGCCAAACACATCGTGTCCGTTGTTGTTCTGATAGATATAAACCTGAGCACTGGCGAAATTCACGGGCGAAACAAGCGACTTGTCGCTGATAGTGCCATAGATGGCCTTGTCAGTACCTGCGGCCTTGTTCACAATCTTGAAGCCGCCTTCAACCTGAACGAAGGCAAAGAGACCGGCGTCACCGGTGGGAGCCGTAGTAGAGTTGTCGAACTGCTGCGTAGAGGAATTGTAGGCCACATACTTGTCGCCGCGAATCTGCAGGTATTGCCAGTGGAGGTCACTCGTGGAAGAAGAAACGATGAAGGGATAGGTAGGCCCTGCGGGCTCGGGCTCTTCAGGAGTATCTTCGGAAGTGTCTTCCAGTTCATTCTCGGAGATGATATAGACCTTGGTCTCGGAAGCCTTGAAGGTATCTGTCGTGATGGAGCCGGTGCACTGAGTAACCGTACCCGTCCAAACATTCTTCACATAGTAGGTCGTGCCGGCGTTGAGATAGATATTATCAAGGTTGATAGTCTTGGCTGCCATAGTGGCGGAAGCCGAACGGTTCACGATAGCGAGGGCCTTGTCGCCGCCGGCGAGGTCTTTCACATAGACATCGCAGCCAGAGGTGGAGAAGTCCTCGCTATTAGTGCCAAGGTTGGGCATATATTCAGCCTGCTGGCCGAGGGGGTCCTGACTGATGGCGAGAATGTCGGCATTCTTCAGGGTAGCAAGGTCGGAGGCGGTAAGAGGCGTCACACCTGCGCCGCTGTTGCAGGGATTGCTGGGATTCTCGCGCACGTCGCAGCTCAGAGAGAGCGGGCTGGCGAGCATACTCCAGATACTCATCTGGCTGCGGGCCTGATCATCAGTGAGGCCCTGAATGGTGCCGCCGTCGCTCGGGTGAGAAGCCGTATGGTTGGAGGGGCTGCCCTTTCCGTGCAGACCGATGGTCATCATGTCGAGGTCGTTGAAGCGGTTCACACCGGCATACATCCAGAGGTCGCGCACTTCGTCGCTGCCGCCGAGCACACCGGGGAAGTCGTGCGTGCCAATCCAATCCTCACGGGCGTCGGAAGTGGCACGCCACATGGAGGTACCGGCTTCGGCACCCCACTGCCAGGGTTTATTTCTGCCCCATTCGCAGGCATTGAAGACGAAGGGGTCGGGGTTAGTGCCCTTACGCGTAGCATTGAGGGCGGCAATGGCATCGCCCATGGTGGTATAGGATTTCTGAGCGTTGCTGCCGCCGCAGAAGTCATACTTCAGGAAGTCAATGCCCCAGCTGTCGAACATTTGCACATGCTCTGTCTCCACGCCGAGGGAACCGGGCTGGAAGTTGCCGCAGGTGCTGTTTGCGGCATCGGAGTAGATACCCACCTTGATGCCCTTGGCATTGATGCCGCTGACGAAGGATTCCATTCCGTTGGGGAACTTTTCGCTGTTGTAGGTCAGCGTAGCGTTGCTGCTGCCTGTGCCCCATGCGTCGTCAATAACGATGGTCTTGAAGCCTACGTTATAAAGGCCTTTGGATTTCAGACCGTCGGCTATCTCCGTGAGGTTGGTGGCATTGATGGTGTTCTTGAACCAGTTCCAGCTTACCCATACCATACCGGGCGTGGGAGACTGCAGGAAGCTGCTGACGGTGAGCTTCACTATGGCCCTCGTACCGTCGGAAAGGTTCACGTCGTAGGTGTAGGTGCCTTCCGTAGTGGGGGCGTGGCCATACACGTATTTATAATTATTACCCTTGTTGACGCGGTCGGTCTTCAGTTCAAGGTCGCTGTTGGCAAGGTCGCCATTAAGCGTAATGTCTTCAACGGTCACGCCGCTTTCAGGGATAAGCTTATGGATGTATTCCTTTCCAGGCTCAGAGAACATCGTCACGGCGCATGCCAGAGAGCCGATGCTGCTATCAGTGATTGTCCACTTAGAGTTGGAGTCGCTGGTGGCGTAGAGGTTCAGCACACAGCTGGCACCGCCCGTGAAGTTCAAGCCTGCACTACCACCGGCGGCCGGGACGATGCAACCGTCGTAGGTGAAAGTCCAAGGTCTGGCCGTGTTCTGGTCTGTTGTCATCTGCACCTTACTGTTGCTCTGGCTGGTCTGATTGCCGCCATTGCCTGTGCCGTTAGCATAGACATACTTATTGGCGGAAATATCGTATATATAATACTGGCCTACCGTAGCGGCATTGATAAAGATGTACTTCGAAGCCGTCTGGCGGGCTTGCGTAGCCTTTATGTTGCCGTTATCCACATAGGGATAGTAGCCGGCGGCGTTCTTGAAGTAATAGGAAGTGGCCGTAGCCTTCTCGCTGATATTGCTAATCGGTGCAAACAGCTGCTTGAAGTAGAGCCATACCTGATGGTTGTTGTTGTCAACGCGGGCTTCAAATACGTAGCCGTCGCCGAGGTTCTCAGCGGTAACATCGCTTGTGGAAAGCTGAGCTATAGCTTTGTAAGTAGCACCGGCTGTCCAAGACTCAGCAGGTGTAATGGTCGTGCCTTTAATTTTAACCGTAACGCCGCTGGGTACACCGTCACTCGTGACGAGGTAATCTGTCTTTGCGCCCTTATACACGACCTTGAGCTGAAGGTCACTCATCTGAATCATGTTGCCACCTTCATTGGCCGTGATGGTGAATTTGTAATAGTTATATTGTTGGGCGTTACTTTCAGTGGAGAAGGAGTTCTTACCGTAGTTGGTGGTGTTCATGCCGGCATTCGTCACCGTGGCAATGGTAGTCCAATTGGCATTGTCGTTTGAGCCTTCCACAGTCCAGTTCTTCCAGCGGCGCCCAGGATTGCCGTTCGTGTCGTTGGCGTTGTAGAGGTCGTAACCCTTCAGAACGGTATTGTTGGCCTGAACAACAATCCAAGCGGGAGTGCCGGCTGTATAGCCCATACCCCACTTAGTGGAAGTAGGATTGTCAATATCATCTACCAACTTGCTGGCGTATTCTCCATTAGTAGTCCTCGTGTCGGAAGAAGATACGAATGTAGGACGAAGCAGAATCTCTTCTTCTTCTCCTCCTCCATAGATAGCGCCGCCGTTGGCAGGAGCCTTAGCGGGAACATAGCTGGCCCATGTGCGAACGGTGTAGTTGCCAGTTTCGGGAACCTGCACGGTGTAGATATTGTTGGTTTTGCCGTTGCTGTAGTGGCCGTCGTAGGTGCCTGCGGTTGTCACGAGGGTGGATCCGTTCTTCAACAGTTCTACACCAATAACTCCGATGTCTTCGGTGTCCTTATTATTGATGGTGACAGGAAGCGGGCCTGCCTCCTCGAAGGTCATGGGCTTATCCAAGTAATAGTAGGTTTGTGCAGCACCTCCAGTGTTGAGAGTGATGCCTACGTTGGGAGCAAGGGCCTTGACACCAGCAGGAACTGCGGTGTTCTCAATATTCCAGCTGTTTTTATTCCAATTCTGGGTTTCACCGTCTTTGTTGCCATTGACAGCTACTTCCACGGTACCGCTGGCGGTCATGGTTTCATTACCCTTAGTAGCTGCGCTCCATACGCGAACAGTGTAGGTACCATCTGGAACATTACTGAGGGTGTAGGTCTTTGTGGCACTTGTTCCAAGGGAGAAAAACTCATAGGCGGTCTCAGCGGCCACCGTGCCATCTTCATTGAGAAGCTGCACGCCATAGAGAGCCTGGGCGTGAGTGCCGCTAGAGAACTTTACAGAAACCGATACGGTATTGCTGCCCTGTCCAGCCGCCTTGGCACGAACCTGACGACGTGCGTTGGCTGCGGAACCGATGACAATCTGCTTAACATCGTAGTAGGCTGAAGCCTTGAAGTTCGTATTCTGAGCCGTGGAGCAAGCCGTCCAATTTTCGGATGTCCAATCACCTTCGGCAGGCTGGGGAATATCATTCTCAACTTCGGCGAAGATGATGGCAGAACCGGGGTCATTGCCAAACACATTTCCATCATTCCAAAGGGCAAGGTAAGAATTACGGTCGTTCCAAGCATTGTTACCGCTGATATAGAAGACGGGCTCACCATTTTGATTCTTCTTGTAGAAGAACTTGGTGGTAACACCGCTGGTGCTATTCGCATCATAGAGTTTTGCGCGGGCACCTGCTTCGCTTCCTGTCATACCGAGCACCTTGGTGGCACCGGCACCGACATTATAGAAAGTATAGCCGCTAGCGTCGTTTCCGCTTACAATCCAATAGCCGGCCGTAGTGGTGGGAGCGGTGCTGTTACCCAGTGTGAAGGCTTGCTGACCATCCACGGCATCGGTGGTGATGTAGCCAGACTTCTTCACCTTCATGGTAACAACCTTGCTGTTGGCATCAAACTGGCCGTTTACGGGAGCCTTGGAGGTGTAGGGGAAACTGGTGGCATTGTTGATGAAAGCCTTGACTGCAGTCTCAAGGGTGGTGGCGGCAGCAGTGGCTGCGCTACCGGTGGCATTGCCGGCCAGAGTGGTCTGTGCGGCCTGAAGGGCAGCCTTGAAGGTGGCCTGGTCTTCCGTATTGCAGTTGACGCTGGGGTCAATCTGGAAGGCGCTGATGATGAGGTCGAAGAGTTTGAGGGCTTCGGCATCGGCAGGCAATGTGAAGTTGGTCTTCAGGGCTGCGTCGTAAGTGGCGAGGTAGTCGGTATAGGTAGCCAAAGCAAGGTCGCGTGTGGATACGGCATTGATGGCATTTTGAAGTGCGGCGGCACTCTTGGGCTGGCCTACGCTACCGTAGGAGCCGATTCCCCATACGGAGGTCTGGAAACCCTGGAAGCGGCGGGTAATACGGGCGAAGTCGTCATCGGAAGGCACGCCAATGTAGCTGTCGGCATTGGAGAGCGTCCATGTGGAGCCGGCATAATAGTTGGTGGTGCCGGCATCTTTATAGCCGTAGGCTTCGGGCACACCGTTACTATTATTCAGGTGCAGAGCCTTATTGTTGCCTATGCCTTCGGGGATAAGGGCGTAGCGCAAGTTGGCTTCATCAAGCTCATAAGTCATCCCGGCATTGATGTTGGCAAGATAGGTCTTGGCAGCATTGCTTTCCCATGTGAGGGACTGGCCGTTGCGGTTTTCCATGCGGACGGTGCCGTCGTGGTTATCGACAAAACGCCAAATCTGCTCGTTGGTGGCCTCGGTAGTCTGGGCCTTGACGGTGCTCTTCGCACCATTCACGTCCGTTTCTGTGAGGGAGCGGTCAATGTAACTGGGGTTGTTGGAGTTGACGAAATACCAGTGTGTCTCGGCATCAGTGCTGACGGTCATCCTGTTTTTCTCGATGATTATCTGCCCGGCCTCCTGAGCTTCCTCCACGAGGGCCTGAATGTTGGCCAAAAGCACTTCATCAGAGGTATTGGAGGCGGTCATACCGTCGGCCACCAAGGTCTTCTCTTCATTGCCTAGGTAGTAACCGGGCGTTGAGAGTTCGGGAGCATCGGTAGCCACGTCGCCGTTGGGAGTAAAACTGCGCTCGATGTCGCGCAGGTTGCAGGCCGTGCCGTTGACGAGCTGGTTGAGTTCAGCCTTCAGGCGGGGGAGGTAATAGTCGCGGATAATGCCGGCGTAGATACGACTGGCATAGTCATTGACAGCCTCATGGCCTTGGTGATTACCATACCATGTGGTGACTATACGGCGGGCGTTCTTCACATATTTCTTCTGCGTGTCCACGTCACTGCCGGCCAGGGCGCGGGCCTTGGCTTCCCATTTGGCTTCATCGTAGATGGGGTGGCCGGTGAGGATATAGTCCATGTCGGTCATTACCTTGTCGAGCTCTGCGATGAGTTCGTTGGCGAGCGTTTTATTGCCGGTGTTGTTGGCGGTGGTAATGCGCTTACAGATTTTCTCTACACGTGCGGCAGCATAGAATGCGGAGAACTCGATGAGGTCGGCGCGCATCGTTTCGTCGAGGCCGCCGCTCTCGGCAATGGCTTGCAGCTCACCCATATTCTCGTCGCCGAAGAAGGCCTCAAAGCCCTCGAAGAAGGTGTCGTTGACAGTACCAATGTTGCCGGCGTTGTAGTAGCCACCGCTCTTGCCGTTACCCTGCCATCCGAAGTTCACATGGTCGATGTAGGAAGAGTACACGGTATTGCGCATTGTGGTGTGCAGAGCCTTAAACTTATCGGAATACTTGTCGCTGCCGTAGCGGGCGTTGCCGTATTCAGTCACCCAGTTGTCCAGGTTCTTACCCGTAGAGGGGGCAGTCCAGCCCATGTCGGCAATGAGTTCGTAGAGCATTTCGTTGTATTCAATGCCCTCCATCGTCATACCCCAGCCGGTGCAGTTGCTATAGGCGCCGCTGTTAGCCATGGACTTGGGCCATGTGGTAGCATAGTTCTGCAGAGGGCCTGTCCAGAAGTTCTTGCCGCCCATGTTGGGGAGCATGGTGTAAACCCAGTCGTCGCCGTCGAAGTTGTCGTAGCTGCTCCACTTGCCGTTGCCGTATTCGGGGGACATATAGAGCGACATAAACTTACCCTGAGGCACGCCTGCGGTGAGGGCCTTGTACTTGGCATCCGAGGTTGAGCCGTTGGTCCACTTGCCGGAACCATATACGAACTCCCAGCCCTGCGTTACCCACACGGCATCGTTGTTGCCGGAGCCTTCCTTGATGGCTCCGTATATCTGCTCGCCGTAGGTCTGGAGAGTGGCAGGGTCGTTAGGCACGGCCATCTCGTTGAAGGAGTCGGAAAGGTAGTACTTGAACTGTGAGCCGTAGGACGATTCATATTCCTGATCCCAGAGTTCGATGAACTTCTTGCCGATTTTCTTGAACTCGCCGTCCTGACCGCCGGTGCCGGCAGTAGGTGTGAGGCGGTAGTTCTTATAGTTGCCGGGAATCCAGTCCCAACCCGTGGTGCTGGCGCTGCCCAACCGCTGGGCCACTGCGGGCGGAACGAAACCGCCGAAAGCGGGAACGACAGGCTTCATGCCCAGCTCGCCCATCTTTTGAAGGATGTGCTTGGCCAGAGCCTTCTGCTTGCTGTGCCAGTAGGAACCCAGAGGACCGTCGAAGCTATTTCCGGCGAGGTTACCCATGCGCATCCAGGGAAGATGGGCGGGGCCTACCTCCCAAGCGTCCAGTTCGGCATCGGAAGTGCCGTACAGAGCCTTGAATACGTCGCGGTAGATGGTTTCGGAACCGACAAGCATAAGGGGCATGTCGATACCGTGGAGTGCCATCCAGTCAATTTCCTTGTCCCAACGGGCCTCGTCCCAGTAGGGCATGGAGTAGCCGTAGGTCACGACGTTGAGATACTGGTGGTCGCGGTAGGGCGATGTCAGTTCGCGCGACGTGGTGGTCACATTCGTAGGAGCCGCAAAGCGATTGGCACTCCATGAACAGATACCTGCACCATTACTCTTCACGAAATCGTAGAAAGCGCGGCAGGCCGCTACGCCGCTTGAAGCATTAATCGTCAGCGTGCCGCCTGAATAGGAGTAATTGAACCTATCGCGACCATTATTCTTGGACAGCGAAATGTTCACACTTACCGTCAGGCCAGGGTTACTGCCCATGAACCTGTTGATAACTCCCAGTGCTGCCGTAGCCTCACTGCCAGTGTCGGCTTGTATGGTCATTGGCGCAATCGTCAATGCCATGATGAGCAGCATAAGTTTGAAAATGTGTTTCATAATAATTAATTAGTTTTTTGTATTTTTATTGATTAGTTGTTTTCTTTGTGTCTTTTCACTTTCTCATTTTACCGCTTTATAATAATGTACGCACGCGGGCGCTCGCGGGCATAAATGATGGGCAAATTTAACCCAATTATTTGATATTGAAGCCTTATTATCCTCGGAAAAAGTTTTTTAGCTTCTTTACCCCCCCCATTTTGAAATCCACGCATTGCAAAACGGATAAAAGAAACAAGTATCACAGTGCGCTTTCACATTGCCCGACATGTAAGCATCGGGATGCCTCTATTGGGGATTATTGCTGTCCGATAAAAACAAACGAAAGCTTAGCCATCGCATGTAAATGCCTGGGGTATGGAAGCGACCAGGGGCTGGCCCTTTCTGGGTTGTTGAACCCCTTCGAAATAACGCTGGAACTTTTTAGCGGACAGCAATATAAAACAATCTTTTTGATGAGTTTTCCCTGTATTTCGCCGACTGACACATTGCACAACCTAGGTCGCGTGATTAAACAACCTAGGTTGTGCAATCAAACAACCTAGGTCGTGCAATCAAACAACCTAGGTTGTGTAATCAGACAACCTAGGTTGTGTAATGACGGAATGGGATGAATTTCCAGCAAAGAGCGGCTGCTTTCCGAATGGGGAAGGCAGCCGCTCGCGTTTATGGGGTGTGGGGCTTATGTCTGGGGAGAGGGCCGGCGCTTGCCGAGTACCCACGGGCAATGGTCGCGGATTAGGAGGATGAGGGGGAGGGTGATGAGATAGACGAGGAGCACGACGAGGGGTTTGAGGGCGTAGTGCTGAAGAAGGAAGTCGGGGGCTACGAGGCGGTCGAGGAGGATGCGGACGAAGCCGATGATGTAGTTCTGGGTGGCAAGGATGACGAGGGCGCCGTAGCGGAGGGTGCGTATGAGCCAAGGACGGCCGTAACGGGCGCCGAGGGCTTTTGCGAGGATTACGATTAGGGCGAGGAGCAGGAGGCCGAGGGGGATGGCGATGAGTTCGGTGCGGACGTCGATGCCGAGGGCGTACTGGGGTAATAGGATAAGATAGGCGAGTGTGCCGCAGAGGGCGGCGGGGCGGTATTCCCTGGCGCCGATGTACCACCCCATTACGAGGAAGGGAATGAATTTGAGGGCGGGGCCTATCTGATAGCAGTCGGGGATGCCGGGCCACAGGAGGGCGAGGGGCATGAGGCCGCAGAGGACGGCCAGCGGTGTCTTACGGGGGATGACTACGTGCAGGAGATAGAAGGCTGTCTGCATGGTGATGAGGCAGAAGAGGAACCAGTAGGCTGCGAGCACGGTGGAGGGCTGGCCGGTAAGAAAGTCGATGAGGGGCTTCAGGGGTGCTTCGGTGTCGCCGGCAAGTGTGCGGCCGAAGGCGAGCCAGAGGACATAGAAGAGGAGGTAGAACACGACGGCGGGGGTGAGCATGCTGCGCAGCCTGCGCCCGATGATGTGAAGGTGGGAGTGGCCGGTGCACCGGTACTTATCGGTATAAAGCCGGAAGGTGATGCCGGCAAGGAGAAAGAAGGGAACGGTAAAGAATATGTGGCGTGCGGGCTTGATGCTGTCCACGGCGGCACAGGGCACGTGGCCCCATACGATGCACAGCATGGCGATGACATTGCTGATGTCAACCCATGCGAGGCGCGAGGACGGAGAAGCGGGAGATGCCATAATTCTTTACTATTAGTGTCCGCTAAAAAGTTTAGCCTGTACCCCGAAGGGGTTACACAACCCAGCCAGGGGCAGCGCCCCTGGTCGCAAGTGCGACCACCGTGCACGCCCCAGCGGGGCATAACAGCAAGGTTCTGTGGTTGTTGTGCCCCGCTGGGGCGGAGATGGTACTGCTCCAATCACCAGGGGCGCTGCCCCTGGCTGGGTTGTAACGCCCCTTCGGGGCTTGCGTAAGCCCCCTCGCATAGAAATCTTCCAAATCTCCAGCATTTATAAGGAATACGCAAGATTACATTCTTTTTTAGCGGACACTAATGATTCTTTACCGTTCCAAGAGGGATTATTTCAACACTTTCTTGCCACCAACGATGTAGAGGCCACGGAGCCCCCTCCCCGCTCCCCCTTTGGGGGAGAGCTTGCGACCCTGGAGGTCGAATGTAGTTGAGAGTTGAGAGTTGAGAGTTGAGAGTTGAGAGTTGATGCCGGTCTCTCCGCCGTTCAGGGCGGCGAGGTAGGCTTCGTAGGCTTGCTGGAGGGCGTCGATGTCGTCGTTGGTGGCGGTCTTCACGCTGCGGGCCTCGGCGAGGGCGGCGAGGAGGGCCTGGGCGGCATCGGGATGCGTGGTGTTGGCAGCATCGCGCACGACGAGGTTGAGTTGGAAGTCGCCGAAGTGGCCGTAAGTGCGGTTGCTGGTGGTCTCGCTTATCCAGAAGCGGAGGTGATTGGCGGTGTCCTCAAGGAAGAAGTCGCCCGTGGCCGTGGCGCCGGCAGAGGGCGTGCCCTCGAAGGCGAGCACGGCGGCGTCGGCGAAGGTCTTGCCGTCGGTGGAGGACTGCACGCGGCAGCGGGTCACGAAGTCATTGGAGGCTCCGGCGCGGTACATCTGGGTGCAGCGCACATTGCCGCTGATGGGCTCGTTGAGGGCTACTTGCAGGTAGTGCTTGTCCATGGTGGTGCCGCTGACGCCCTGCCAGGTGCTGTGCCAGAAGGTGGAGGCGTCGCCGTCGAGGAGGAAGTCGAGGCTGCCCTCGCTCTTCTCGTTGGCGTTGGTGGAGAACTGACCGGTCTTGGTGATGAGGTTGTCGCCGAGGCCTACGGTCTCGTTGGCGTCGTAGGCGGCCTGCACCTCACGAACGAGGGTCTGCAGTTCGTTGTTGAGGTTGAGGACTACGGTGACGCTGACGGTGGCGCTGACGCCGCTCTGGTCGTTGGCAGTGGCGGTGACGGTGGTGGTGCCTTCCTTCACGCCTATGATGGCGCCGTCCTTGACGGTGGCGATGCTCTCGTCGGCGGAAGTCCAGGAGAGGGTGCGGTTGCTGGCGTCGATGGGCAGCACGACATACTGAGGTGCCACGGCGGCGCCGGTGCCTACGGTGCAGGAGGGCTCGGCGAACTGGATTTTCTCCACCTTCACGGGAGTGGCATTGCCGTCGGTGCCGTTCCATACATAGACGCTGTTGGCGGGCAGACGGAGGGTGATGCTCTTGTCGATGTCGATGGCCTGGCCGTCGGTGATGCCGGTGAGGGCAGCCTGTGAGGCGAAGGCCTTGGTGAGGGTGACGGTGGTCTTGACATCGGCGGGGATGTCGAGGAATTCACGCAGGGTGAAGGTGATGGACTTCTGGCCGGTGCCGCCGTTGCGGAGGGTGAGGGTGGCTTTCACGCCGTTCCAGGAGGCCCAACCGTAGATGGCGGTCTCGCCGGTACCGTTGGCATCGTTGGTGGGGCCGCTCCAGGGATCGCCGCCCACCCAGTGGATGTCGGGCAGGACATCGGCCTGCTCACGCTGCCACTTGAGGCATTCGGCCAGGTCGCCCCAGAGTTTGCCGCCGTTGATGCTGCTCATCAGTTCGCTGTCGCAGTAGAGTTCTATCATACCGCTGCCGCAGGCGAAGGCGCAGCGCAGTTCGTTGAGGGCGTTCTTGTAGGTGCGGTCGGAACTGCCGCCATACTTCGAGAGGATGAATCCGTGGGTCATCATCGTGTTGATGGGGCAATAGGGGGACTCCTTCACGAAGTAGTCGTGCACGAGGTCGTCGCGGTAGGTAATCCATGCCTCACGGTTGTTGGAGTTGGAGTTGCTGTACTGCTTCCAGTCGTCAGCGCCGCGCCATACGGCATCGGTGAAGTGGAACCAGAAGGGGGAGGCCCAGGTGCCGACGGTGGTGTTGAAGAAGATGTCTTCCTTCAGGTTCTCCCTGACATAGCGCTCCACGCGGATGATGCCCTCGCAGTCTTCCAGGGCGGAGGGACCTACGGGATGGGGGTACTGGGTGGAGATGCCGTCGAACTTGAAGTAGCGGAAGTCGTAGGAATTCACCATATTGGCGCAGGCGTCCTTGAACACCTTATAGAAGGGAGCGTAGCCCAGACGGTGCTGTCCGCCCTGGCTCTCCCAATAACGGTTGCGGGCAGTGCCGCTGTCGCCGTAGCCGCCGCAGGGGCCGAGCCAGCAACCTATGCCGGAGCACATCTTGCGTGCCACGGCGTCGGGCTCCATAAAGCCATTGGGCAGGCCGGCGTGAGGAGTCCACAGTCCGTACTGATCCCAGCCGTCGTCCCAGACGAAGGCCTTCACGCTCACACCAAACTTGTCGAAGAGGTTGGTCTTCCAATTCTCTACGACCTCGACGGTCTGCTCCACTTTCAGGTTGTCCACAGGGTTGGGGTGGTCCTTGCGGTTGATGTTGAGTTCGTACCACGAGTTGTAGTGGGGGAAGCAACGCCAGGGCACGGCACGCTCACGCTCGCTGTAGGCAAGGATGGAGCGGCGCTTCTGCGAGGCATCGATGAGGCCGATAATAGCGCTGACATTCCAAGGCTCGTCCTTCGTCAGGTTGGTGGCGCGTTCCCACAGTCCCTGCAAGGAAACGAGGGGTAGCGAGGGGGGCACTTCGTGGACGGAGGGGGTGACGGTGGTGCTGATATTGATATTGCCGGCGCTCTGGCCACGGCGGGGGTCGCCGTCGCTCTTGGTTTCAACGAAATAGCGGAGGATGTACTCGGTGCCGGCCTTGGGGACGTTGAGGGTATAGATGTTGTCTATCTTCGAGCCACCGCTGATGCCGTGGTGATAGTCGGAGGCGAGCACCTTGCCGGTGCCGGGCTCTACGATATCCACGCCGGCGATGTCGAGGCGGAGGTTGCCGCCGCTGAATACGAATGTGAAGGTCTGCTCGCCGGCCTTGGCGAAGGTGACATAGCCCTGCTTCTCAATAATCTGGTCGTTGGTGTAGCCGAGGGCGGTGATGCCTTCGGGAACGGTGCCGGAGAAGGGAGCAAACTCGCTCTCCGTCCAACTCGTGGGGGAGAACTCGCTGCCGTCAGGGTCGCCGTGAAGCTTAGCGCTCTGCACGCCCATAGGGGTTTCAAGACCGAAGAAGATGTGGTCGTTGAGGAAGACGGAACCGCGGGTGTTGCCACCGGCCACAGGAGCGTCGAATTCTGCGGCGTTGTACTCATACTGCAAGGGCGTGATAGAGGTGAAGCGCGTGTCCTTGTCGGCAGAGAGGGTGAGGTCGGTCTTCAGGTAGTGGCTGCCGTCGCGCAGTTCGGCACGCCATACGGCGGTGATTTTGCTGGTCTTGTAGGTGTAGTTGTAGGTGGCCACGAGTTCCACGCCGTCGAAGTGGTGGGAACCCTTCACGGCAGTGTCGGATCCGGTGAGTTTGCGGTCCTCCACGCTGACGAGCGTCATCTCGGAGGCGTTGACCACCTTGCTCTCCGTGCCGAGGCGAAGGGTGAAGAGTTCGGTGCCGTCCAACAGGCCGAGGGCCTCGCTGCCGTCGAAGTAGAGTTTGTCGCCTTCGTGGCGGAAGGTGGCGGCAAAGAGCGCGTTACTCAGCGTGTAGGTGTTGCCGTTGTGGGAGATGCTGGCAGTGCCGCAGGTCTCCTGCTGCTGCGGATACACCTTGGCGCGGTATGCCGTCTGGGCCACAGTCGTCGCGGCGCACACAAGGAAGGCCACAAGAATCAGAGATTTAAGAAACTTGTCTTTCATTTGTTTTTGTTTAGTTTTCCCACAGGGGGAATAGCTGGTTAGATTATTAATTTAGGTTTTTGAGGTTGATTTTCTGTGAAGCATTGAATCAGGAGGGCTGGCCCTTTGATTCACTCTCGCGCGCGTATAATATATTAAGGTGTGTATAACGGCGGTCGGCCAAGCGGCATCAGTCGCGGCGGAAGATGTCGCGGGTATAGACCTTGTCCTTCACATCGTCGAGGGAGGCGTCGTAGCGGTTGGCAATGATGGCCTGGGAGACGCGCTTGAACTCATCGAGGGAGCCGATGACGCGGCTGCCGAAGAAGGTGCTGTCGGGCGGGAGCGTAGGTTCGTAGATGACGACGGTGGCTCCCTTGGCCTTGATGCGCTTCATCACGCCCTGGATGGAGGACTGGCGGAAGTTGTCGCTGTTGCTCTTCA
>JAKSLT010000034.1 GCA_024401055.1 Bacteroidaceae bacterium
CGTGAGCCAGGAGAACCTCGGCAACGATATGGTGAGCGGCAAGCCCGCTACCTGCCGCGTGGTCGTGGCAAGGTCGTATTAAGAGGGCCGATTGGAATCGATTACTGCCGATTGGAATCGATTGGAATCGAGAAATCGAGAAACCGAGAATCCGAAAGAAAATCACCGAAAGACAATGAGCAAGAATTACAATAAGAGACAGGCCGAAACAGCGGCAAAGACTGCCGCACCGGCTGCGACACAGAAGAAGGGCAAAGGTTCCCGCAAGGGACTGCACATTGGCGGACGAACGGTGTATGCCGTCCTCGGCCTGCTGCTACTGTTCTTCTGCGTGTGGGAGTTCAGCCCCGTGCTGCGCCATCTGGCAGAGGAGAACTATTTCAGTTTTGAGGCGCTGCCTATGGCTTATGTGTTGAGGGAGCCCCTGGGCTACGTGCTGTGGATAGGCCGCTTCCTCATGCTGCCCTTCCACTGGCAGTGGGTGGGCGGTCTCTACCTCGCCGCCCTGCTCGTCATCAGCGGCTGGCTGGCCGACAAGGCTCTGGCCTGCAAGGCACAGTGGCGCGGCATAGGCTTCGTGCTGCCCGCCCTGCTCCTGGCGTGGGCCTCCTGGCGCGGCTATAACCTCTTCCTGCGCAATGAGCCCTCATTGCTCATCCTCTGGGCATGGGGCCTGCTGATAGTCAGCGCCCTCGCTGCCGGCGTGAAGGGACTGCTGCGAAAGAAAACGGCAGAGAAAACCGCCGAGGAGCCCGTCCGTTGGTACAAAGCCGGGGGCTTGTGGCTCTCCACGATAGCCCTGCTGGCCGTCATCGGCGGAACCTATGCCTTCCGCCAGAACGTGATTCTCTCCTGCGACATGCAGAACAAGATGATGGACGCCGACTGGGAAGGCATGGTGGACGATGCCCTCGCCGCCCGACAGCCCGACCGCTCCGTGGCGGCCTACCACGCCATTGCCCTCAACCACCAGGGACAGCTGCTGGAGCATGTCTTCGACATTGACTATAACTACCCCACCGTGAAACTCGACAGCATCGGCGGCATGGACGAAGGCGTGAACTACATCGCCGAAAGCAACTTCCACTGCGGCCTCGTACAGTCGGGCTATCACTACGCTATGGAGCAGCACGTTATGGGCGGCCCGCGCCTGCGTTTCCTCAAGCTCATGGCCCTCGCCAGCATGGTAAACGACGAGCGGGAACTCTGCGAGCGCTATCTGCATTTCATCGAGAAGATGCCCTTTGAAGGCGAGTTCTGCGGATACGTGCGCAACCTTCTGGGCAACGCCAAAGCCATTGCCGACGAGCCCACCTTCGGCCGTATCCTGCAGTTCCTGCCCCGCGAGCAGAAGTTTGAGCAAAACTTCCGCACGCCACCCTTCCTGGGCTACAACGTAGGCGTGCTTTCCGGCACCGACGAAACGCTCAACACCTCCGTGGCTGCAGCCCTCTACAGCAAGGACATGGAGAACATAATCATGCGTTCGCAATACCTGCAGCAAAAGCGCACCCTGCCGCTCTGCGTGCAGCAAGCCCTCGTCATCGCTTCCTTCAAGCGTCCCGGACTGCTTGACAACTTCAAGGGCATCAGCTCCTATGTACAGAACGAGGTGGTGAACTTCGCCACGATAGCCGCCCCCCTCTCCAAAGATAAGAGCGAGAAAGGTAAGGAGGCCATGCGCAAAGCCCTCGTCAAGGACTGGAAGGGCACCTATATGTTCTACTACTACTGCGGCAACCTCAACCAGACCGCCCAGAAGCAGACACAGACCAACGTGAACTAATCCCCCACCCTACAGAAAATGAAGAAACATATATTTTACATATTATGTGTCGGCAGTATGCTCCTCACGGCCTGCAAGCCTGAGGCCCGCATCCCCGACGGCGCCATTACTACGACTGAAGTCGTCAACATCTACCCCGACTACCGCGACATCGTGGTGCCGACCAACATCGCCCCCCTCAACATTATGGCCAAGGGGATGGGCGAAGAGTATGTGGCCCGCATCAAGGGCGAGAAGGGTTCTGAAGTCCTTGCCGCTGCCAACGAAGACGGCAAACTCTTCTTCGACCCCGAGGAGTGGCACACCCTGCTCGCCAGCAACAAGGGCGGCAACCTCGCCGTGACCATCTATGAGAAGCGCAACGATCAGTGGCTGCAACACCCCGACTACACCCTCACCGTGGCCGAGGAAGAGATTGACCCTTACCTCTCCTACCGTCTCATCGAGCCCTCCTACGAACTCTACCGCCAGCTGGGCCTCTACCAGCGTAACCTCACCAACTTCGAGGAGGCCGTCATCTATGAGAATAACGACACCTATGAAGAGGGCGACAACCACTGCATCAACTGCCACAACTACCAGAACTACGATACGGAGCGAATGCTCTTCCATGTGCGCGGCGACCACGGCGGCACCGTCTTCGTGAACAACGGCAAGGCCGACAAGCGCATCATGACCAACGACTCCATCCTCGGCAACTCCGTGTATCCCTCCTGGCACCCCACGAAGCCCTGGCTCGTGTTCTCCTCCAATCTCACCGGTCAGGCCTTCCACCTGATGGACAGGCAGAAGATTGAGGTGGTGGACTACGGCTCGGACCTCATCTTCTACGATGCCGAGAACAACACCATCAGCAATGTCCTCAAGACCAACTCCGATATGGAGAACTTCCCCTGCTGGACCCCCGACGGCAAGAAAGTGTTCTACTGCAGCGCCCACGTGGCCGAGTTCGATACGATGGCTGTCGACAAGAAGGACGAGCGCTCCGACGTCATCCTGCGCAACTACAACAATGTGCGCTACAACCTCATGAGCATCTCCTTTGACGAGAGCACCCGCACCTGGGGCACGCCGCAGATGGAATACGACTGCTCCAGCGACTCCCTCTCCGTCAGCGTGCCGCGCGTAAGCCCCGATGGCCGCTATGTGCTCTTCACCCTCGGCAAGTTCGGTCAGTTCCATATCTGGCACAGCAGCAGCGACCTCTACGTGAAAGACTTGCAGACACAGGAGGTGCGCCCTCTCACCGCCGCCAACTCCGACAAGGTGGATTCCTATCACACATGGAGCAGCAACGGCCGCTGGATTGTATTCTCCTCCCGCCGCGACGACGGCAACTACACCCGCCCCTACATCGCTTACTTTGACAAGAAGGGACAGGCTCACAAAGCCTTCCTCCTGCCCCAGGAAGACCCCGAGCACAACCTGCTCCGCATGAAGAGTTACAACGTGCCCGAACTCACCCGCACACCAGTCAAGTCCACGCCGGAAGACCTCAAGGAAGTCATCTATGCCGACGACAAGGCCGCAACGGTTTCCTATAAGTAGTCGAAACTCTCATTGCTCACTTATAAACTGTTCACTTTTCACTTAAATGAAACTTGCTCTCCTTATCGACGCCGCATACCTTGACGAGGTGGCTCGCAATCTGGCAGCCCACTTCCAGCCGGATGCCGCTCCCACCGCCGACCTCTGCCGCTGGCTCGACTGCGTCGCTCTTGACGCCGGCCTGCTACCAGGACAGAACGAGGTGCAGGTCATCTTCATCCATGCCCAAGAGCAAGAGCGGCTTGCCCACTTCCAGCCCGCCTGCTTCGCTGAAGAATTGGACGGGAAGGCTTTCAACGACAATATAGCAGAGTTCACTCTCCAGAGCATAGCCGTTGAGCCTATCGTTTCCCTTCAGCAGATGCTGGCCGACTGCTGTGAGCTGATGGTGGAGCAGCATTGCGACAAGACGGTCATCGTCTCTGCCCTCTCACCCGAAGGTGCCCCCGACCACATACTCTGCAACATGCAACCTACGGCTCCCTTCGTTCTGGGCTTCTCCGTCATGGCAGCCCTCGGCATACAAGCCTAATCATCCGAAAGACCAATAACTCCAAGACAATATGAAAAAGATTCTTTTATTCGCAGCTATCCTACTCTCATCCCTCTCCGCTCACGCTCAATTTGAACAAGGCACGAAGTATATCGGCGGCAATGTCACCGGCCTCGGCCTCTCCTATAGCAAAACCACCGACTTCCAGTTTGGCCTCGGTGCCGAAGCCGGCTATTTCATTGCAGACAGCTGGATGCTTAAAGGCAATTTCTCATACGAGCATCAGAAGGGCATCAACAATCTCAATATCGGTGCCGGCGCCCGCTACTATTTCCTGCAAAACGGCATCTTCCTTGGTGCCGGTCTGGAGTACGACCACTACATCAAGAGCGACAACTCCTTCGGCATGCCCATTGAGATAGGTTATTGTTTCTACCTCAACCACCATGTGGCCCTTGAGCCCTCTGTATTCTACAAAATGTCGTTCAACGACTTTGCCGACCGCTCCAAAGTGGGCCTCCGCCTCGGCATCGGATATTTCTTCTAAAGACATAAAGCATTGGAAATTTCTAAACTCGGCGAGTTCGGTCTTATTGACCGCCTCACCTCCGACATCAAGCCTGTCAACGCCTCCACCCTTCTCGGTGCCGGCGACGATTGCGCCATCCTCGGCTACGACGGGGCCACGCGCCAACTCGTCACCACCGACCTCCTGCTGGAAGGCATCCACTTCGACCTCGTCTATACCCCGCTCCGCCACCTCGGCTACAAGGCCGTGATGGTGAACCTCAGCGACGTCTATGCCATGAACGGTACGCCCCGCCAGATTACCGTGAGCCTCGGCATCGACAAGCGCCTCCAGGTGGAGGACATCGAGGAACTCTACGCCGGCATGCGGCTGGCCTGCGAACGCCACAAGGTGGACCTCGTGGGCGGCGATACTTCTTCCTCCGTCACCGGCCTCACCATCAGCATCACCTGCATCGGCGATGCCCCTGAGAAGGACGTAGTACGTCGCAGCGGCGCCAAGCCCACCGACCTCATCTGCTGCTCCGGCAACCTCGGTGCCGCCTATCTCGGTCTGCAACTTCTGGAGCGCGAGAAGGCCATCTACTTCCAACAACTCAAAGAAGGCAAAATCTCTCCCGACGCGCCTTTCCAGCCCGACTTCGCCGGCCGCGAATATCTCCTTGAGCGCTTCCTCAAGCCGGAGGCCCGCCGCGACATCATCGACGCGCTCCGCAAGGCCGGCATCGTGCCCACCAGTATGATGGACATCAGCGACGGACTCAGTTCCGAACTGCTCCATATCTGCAAGGCCAGCCATGTGGGGTGCCGCCTCTACGAAGAGCGCATCCCCCTCGACTACCAGACGGCAGCAGCCGCCGAGGAACTCAACCTCAACGTGAGCACCTGCGCCCTCAACGGCGGCGAGGACTACGAACTCCTCTTCACCGTGCCCCTCGCTCTCCACGAAACTATAGAGCAGCTGGACGACATCAAGATTATCGGCCATATCACCGACGCCGACGACGGCCCCGTCATGGTGGCACGCGGCGGCAGCGAAATGACCCTCAAGGCACAGGGATGGCAGCACGCATAAGTTTTAAGTTAAAAGTTAAAAGAGAAAAGTTAAAAGTTTAGAGTTAAAAGTTTGACACAGGTCAAAGCAATAAGTATGCAAACGATTTTAGTAACAGGCTGTAACGGCCAACTCGGCAGCGAACTGCGTTTCCTGACAGAAGACTTCGACGAAGAAGACTACCGCTTCATCTTCACAGATGTGGAGGAACTCGACATCACCGACCGACAGGCCGTGACAAACTTCGTGGAGGAACATCAGGTCAACATCCTCATCAACTGCGCCGCGTACACCGCCGTGGATCGCGCCGAAGAGAACTTCGAGAAAGCCGACCTCCTCAATCGCGTGGCCCCCGGCTATCTCGCCGAGGCTATGGACGCGGTAGGCGGCACGATGATACACATCAGCACCGACTATGTCTTCGACGGTTCCGCACACGTCCCCTACAAGGAAGACGCCCCCACGAAGCCCATCGGCGTATATGGCCGCACGAAACTGGCCGGCGAAGAGGAAGTCATACTGGGATGCACGGGAAGCATGGTCATCCGCACGGCATGGCTCTATTCCACTTTCGGCAACAACTTCGTGAAGACCATGCTGCGCCTCGGCAAAGAAAAAGAGCAACTCGGCGTCATCTTCGACCAGATTGGCACCCCCACTAATGCCCGCGACCTGGCACGCGCCATCCTTCACATCGTGCAGCAGGGCATCAAGCCGGGCGTGTATCACTACACCAACGAGGGAGTATGCTCCTGGTATGACTTCACCCGCGCCATCCACCGCATCGCCGGCATCGACCATTGCCACGTCAAGCCTCTCCACTCCGAGGAGTACCCCACCCCGGCCCCGCGTCCCCACTACAGCGTGCTCGACAAGACGAAAATCAAGGAGGCCTTCGACATCGAAATCCCTTGGTGGGAAGACTCTCTGAAAGAGTGCCTTGACGATATGTAACCTGTTTTTTACGCTCCACTAATGCAGTTTTAGGGGAAAATAGTTCCCTTTTAATTTCAACTAGTCCCCTTTTAATTTTAACTACTTCCCATTTAATTTCAACTAGTCCCCATTTAATTTCAACTTCTTCCCATTTAATTCAAACTTCTTCCCATTTAATTTCAACTAGTCCCCTTTTAATTCAAACTTCTTCCCTTTTAACTTGCAAGAAGTCGGGATTAGGACGAAATACTCACCCATAGCGACAACCTAATCGGCATTTAATACGCACTAAAACGGCAGAGAAGCAAACTAAAAGGGAACTAATTCAGATTTGTTCTGCTAAAAAGCGAACTAAAAGGGAACTAATTCAAATTTCTTCTGCAAAAAAACGCACTAAAAGGGAACTAATCGCCGCTAAAACTGCCCCCGTAAAAATATAAACTGCCCCGCTTGATTTTTATTACTCATTATATTTAACTGATATGCGTAAACTATTTATCTTCTTAGTCTTACTACTTTCTGTAACCCTGAATATGCAAGCAGGTGTTCGCTCCGAAGCAGAAGCTCAGGCCATTGCCCGGAAGCAGTTTACTCTGCGCGCAAACATCCCGGCACCCCGCCTTACGCTGATGCCGCAGGCCACCGCACAACGCCTTGCGCTCAAGGGCAAAAACGCCAAGAGCCAAAAAGCATTGGCCACTCCTTATTATATATATAACAATGCCGGCGGCGGCTTCATCATTATCTCCGGCACCGACTGCATGGAACCCGTCATGGCCTACTCCGAGCAGGGCAGCATCAGCACCGACCCCGCCCTCATGCCCGACGGTCTGCGCTACTGGCTGGGCTTCGCCGCCGAGGCTGCCGCCTATATTGAGCAGCACCCCAAGGCTGCCATCAAGGCCAAGGCCGGCAGTTATGCCAAAAACTATGAGCCTCTGCTCGGCAACATTCGCTTCAACCAAAACTCTCCCTACAACGACGACTGCCCCAACGGCACCTACACGGGCTGTATGGCCACGGCCATGGCGCAGGTGATGACTTACCACAAGGCTCCCGATCATGGCTACGGCACAGTGAGCACCACCTACAACGGCCGCACATACAGTGCCGACCTCACTCAGGAGACTTACGACTGGGACAAGATTCTTCCCACCTACAAAGGCGGCAAGGGCACTCTTGAACAGCGCGCCGAAGTGGCCAAGCTCCTCTATCACGTAGGCCTCAGCCTCCACATGGAGTACGGCGAGAACTCCTCCGGCTCCGTCAGCACGATGTACCCCACCGCCCTGCGCGACAAGTTCGGCTATAACAAGAACGTCGTGCTCCTCAACCGCGACGGCTACACCTACGGCCAGTGGGTGAACCTCCTTCTCGGCGAACTTGAGGCCAAGCGCCCCATCATCTACGACGGCGTCTGCAACGACGGCGGCCACGCCTTCGTGCTCGACGGCTACCGCGCCAGCGACGGCTTCTTCCACGTAAACTGGGGCTGGGAAGGCATGTCCGACGGCTACTATGACGTCTGCCTGCTCAATCCTCAGGAGACCGGCATCGGCGCTACCCTCTCCAGCGGCTTCACCACCTATCAGGACGCCATGGTCAACGTGACCCCCGATGAGAAAGCCGACACCAAGTACCACCTCCCCCTCCAGCCTTTCGGCGGACAGGGCAACATCACCAGCACTACCGGTGCCGTGCAACTCGGACAGCAGGCCGACCTCGCCTTTGAGTATATCAGCAATATGAACGACAAGTCCTTCTATGGTGAATACGGCGCACTCATCGTTAATGACAAGGGCGAGGAAGTGACCCGCGTGAAGGCCGGTACGGTCAGCGCCCAAGCCTCCACGATGGTCAGCAACAAGCATGCCGAATACAGCGGCGGCCACTGGACTATCCCCACCGACCTTCAGGAAGGCGACTACCGCGTGTATATCTACATGCAGGAGAGCGGCCGCGACGAATACGCCATCCTCCACACGGCCATAAACACGCCCAACTATGTCAATATGAACGTGAAGGCCGGCACCGCCACTCTCGTCCTCGATTTGCACACCCCCACCGGTCTCACCGCCAGCGACTGGAGCTTCCAGAAGGGCGAGATTGCATACGGCACGCAGGGCATCAGCTGCACCGTCACCAACAGTGGCGACGAAGTGGAGCACGGCGGCCTCATCATTCAGATTGACGTGCCCAACCAGCTCACGCAGCGCTTTGCCGTCGAAAGCGTCCATCTCCTCCCCGGCGAGAGTAAGACAGTTTCCTTCCCCGTGCTCTGCAACGAATACGGCGAGTACCGCATACGCTCCTTCGAGCTGGCTCGCTACAACGCCACGGGCTATGCCTCCATCGTGGAAGCCGGCAGCCTCACCTTCACCATCAACCGCTCCGCTGCCGAGACCGTGAAGCAACTCAACAACCGCCTGGCCGAAGTGCAGAGCATCCTCAACAACTCCCGCGCCTCCGGCAACTATCCCGACGAGGCCTGCGACACCCTTCAGGGCGTCATCGACGAGATAAAGGGAACCTCCACCACGGGGCTCTCCGTCGCTGAAGTACAGGCTCTCATCGAGCGCCTCAACGCTGCTCTCAACACTTTCTACAAGAGTATGTCCTCCGACAAGGAAACCAAGTACTGGAGCTACGTCGGCGACAAGGCGATAGACACCAGTTGGTGCCCCGGCGGCACGGGTACCGTTTACTTCGGTATCAGCATTCCCGAAAGCGAACTCACGCCCTACATCGGCGGACAGATTACCGGCCTGCAATGCCTCTTCGGTCAGAACCGCTGGTACACTTTCGAAGGCGATGACCTCGTACTGCGCCTCATGCTCTTCCAGTATGACGGCTCCGGCCCCGGCGAGCGCATCCTCGCCACCACCGACGTGTTCTCGCCCGAGAACTACGGCGTCTATGACGACTACATCTTCAACGAGCCTTACACCATCAACGGCGAGGGCCTCTTCTGCGTAGTAGAAATGGCCGCCAAGTATGCCGGCTACTTCGGCGCAATGGGCGCAAGCAAGGAAACCACTATGCCTGGTGCCTGCTGGATGAACAACGGCAACGGCTGGGAAGACCTCTACTACACCTACGGCAACGAAGCCTCCGGCCTTGCCATCAAGGCCATCATTCTTGGCGGCACCAGCGTGGTGGATGCCAAGCTCACCAACATCAAGACCACGCCCGTAGCCGTGGGTGAGGACATCACCATCTCCGGCAAGATTCAGAACATCAGCACGGGCGACCTGGAAGAGTACGAACTTTCCTGGAGCCACGACGACGACGGCCTGGCCGGCACCAAGTCCTTCACGCAGCACCTCGCCTCCGGTTCCTCCACCGACTTCTCCATCACCATCCCCGGCTTTGCCACGGCCAAGCGCCACAATGTGCATCTCGCCGTCAGCAAGGTAAACGGCCAGCCCGACGCCATCGCCGACAACAGCACCTACGACATTCCCGTCGTCGTCACCTCCCACAAGTTCACCCGCAACGTCGTCCTCGAGGAGGTCACCGGCACATGGTGCGGCTTCTGCCCCCGCGGCATCGTGGCCATCGAGTATATGAAGGAGAAGTACGGTTCGCAGTTCATTCCTATCAGCATCCACACGCAAACCGACATCATGGCCGACGATTATCTCCAGGAAGCTTATGCACCGCTGCTCTTAACTCTCAGCAACGCTCCCTCTGGCCTCATCGACCGCAAGGACGCCCTCTACACCCAGATGGAGAAAACCTCCGTTGAGCAGTTCTTCAAGAAGGAACTGGAATCCTGCATTGCCAACATTACCTGCAAGGCCACCTACGATGAGAATACGCGCAAGATCAGCGTCGATACCGAGACCGAGTTCAGCTACGACTTCTCCGGTGCCGACTACCGCATCACCTACGTTGTCCTTGAGGACGGCCTCGGCCCCTACCAGCAGCAGAACTACTATGCTGGCGGAGGCTATGGCACCTGCGAGGGCTGGGAGAATAAGAGTTCCGTGGTACGCATCACTTATGACGACGTAGCCCGCGCCATCGTTCCATACTACACGGGGCAGCGCGGCAGCATCCCCGCCAGTGTGAAGGCCGACGAAATCTATAAGTACACCTACGCCTTCGCCATGCCCTACAATGTCAGCAACCCCGACAACGTTCGCATTGCGGCTCTCATCATTGACCCCGCCACGGGCGAAATCGTCAACGCTTGCCAGGCTCCCCTCGTGAAGGACGAACCCACCGGCATTGAAGGACAACTGACAACAGGACAACAGACAACAGACAACAGACAACAGACTCCCCGTTACGACCTCACTGGCCGCCGCATCAACGGCGCCACCCGCGGCATCACCCTCCAGCAGGGCCGCAAGGTCATAAAATAAGACCCTACCAAGGCCGCTCGTCTCTACCCCAAAGACGGGCGGCCTTTTAATAATCCTTTGATTTCTGGATAGAATTTCTTTTAATTTCTTTCAGTTCAGCAAGGCTTCGAGCCTTGCGCGCCCACCCCTTGGCAGAAATATCCTCTTTATGAGGTAAGCCAGCATTTCTTATTATATGAACTCCGAAATATCCCGCCGTCGCACATTCGCCATCATCTCCCACCCTGATGCCGGCAAGACCACCCTCACCGAGAAGCTCCTCCTTTTCGGTGGACAGATACAGGTAGCCGGTGCCGTAAAAAACAACAAAATCAAGAAGACCGCCACATCCGACTGGATGGACATAGAGAAGCAGCGCGGTATCTCCGTCACCACCTCCGTCATGGAGTTTGACTACACGCCCGAAGGTTCCGATACCGCTCCCTACAAGGTCAACATCCTCGACACCCCGGGTCACCAGGACTTCGCCGAAGACACCTTCCGCACCCTTACCGCCGTCGATTCCGCCATCATCGTCGTCGATAGCGCCAAGGGCGTGGAGCAGCAGACGCGTAAGCTGATGACCGTCTGCCGCATGCGCAAGACACCCGTCATCATCTTCATCAACAAGATGGACCGCGAAGGCAAGGATCCCTTCGACCTCCTCGACGAACTGGAGGAAGAACTCCAGATCAAGGTGCGCCCCCTCTCATGGCCCATCAATCAGGGCCAGCGCTTCAAGGGCGTCTATAACATCTACGAGCAGCAGCTCAACCTCTTCACCCCCGACAAGCAGAAAGTCACCGAAAAGGTGGCCATCGACATTCAGTCCGAGGAACTCGACCAAGCCGTTGGCGACCGCGATGCCGCCAAACTCCGCGAAGACCTCGAAATGATTGAGGCCGTCTATCCCCCGGTCGAAGAAGTCGTACCCTCTGGGGCTCTCCCCCAAGGGGGGAGCGGGGAGGGGGCTTACCTCGATGCCGAGGTCGCTCCCGTATTCTTCGGCTCCGCCCTCAACAACTTCGGCGTGCAGGAACTCCTCGACTGCTTCGTAAAGATAGCCCCCTACCCGCGCCCCGTCAAAGCCGAGGAACGCAATGTAGAGCCCGACGAGCCCAAGTTCACCGGCTTCATCTTCAAGATTACCGCCAACATTGACCCCAACCACCGCTCCTGCATCGCCTTCTGCAAGGTATGCTCCGGCAAGTTCATCCGCAACGCCCCCTATCTCCATGTGCGCCAGGGCAAGACGGTGCGTTTCTCCTCCCCCACGCAGTTCATGGCCCAGCGCAAGGAAACCATCGACGAGGCATGGCCCGGCGACATCGTAGGCCTCCCCGACAACGGCATCTTCAAGATTGGCGACACCCTCACCGAGGGCGAAAACCTCCACTTCCGCGGTCTCCCCTCCTTCTCCCCTGAGATGTTCAAATACATCGAGAACGCCGACCCCATGAAGGCCAAGCAACTTGAGAAAGGCATCTCCCAACTCATGGACGAAGGCGTGGCCCAGCTCTTCGTCAACCAGTTCAACGGCCGCAAGGTCATCGGCACCGTCGGCCAGCTCCAGTTCGAGGTCATCCAGTATCGCCTCGAGAACGAGTACAACGCCAAATGCCGCTGGGAACCCATCAGTCTCTACAAAGCCTGCTGGATAGAGAGCGACGACGAAGCCCAGCTCGCCGAATTCAAGCGCCGCAAGTACCAATACATGGCCCTCGACCGTGAAGGCCGCGACGTCTTCCTCGCCGATTCCGGCTACGTCCTCACCATGGCCCAGCAGGACTTCCCCAAGATACGCTTCCACTTCACCTCCGAGTTTTAGCCGCCAGACTACCTCCTCATAACTATTCGACATGGCAAAACGACCTATAGAGGTATCTTCCTTCCCCTATAGGTGGGAAGGTGGCAAAGTGCCGCAGGCAGCTTTGACGGAAAGGGGCTGCGCACCAACTATCCTCCTCGCCTTCGACTCCTTCAAAGGCTGCCTCACCGCCGCCCAGGCCTGTCAGGCCTCTGCCGAAGGCATCAAGGCCACTTGGCCCGATGCTCATATCGCGAGCCTCCCCGTCAGCGACGGTGGCGAAGGCATGGTGGACGCCCTCGCTTCCACACTTGCCCTCACGAAGGTCAGCGCCATCATCCATAATCCCCTTATGCAACCCTGTACCGCCGCCTATGCCCTCTCGGCAGACGGCGGCACGGCGTATATCGAGTCCGCGGCGGCCTGCGGCTTCGCCACACTCCCCGACTCCCCACTCCTCCCTTTAAGGGAGGCCGGGAGGGTCTTCCCTCCTTTAAGTGAGGCTGGGAGGGTCTCCTACGGCCTCGGCGAACTCATGCTCCACGCCATTTCCCGCGGTGCCCGTCGCCTCTACGTCGGTCTCGGCGGCACCGCCACCTGCGACGGCGGCCGTGGATTGGCAGAATGCCTCCGGCCTCATCTTCCCCTACCCGTGGAGGTCATCGGCGTCACCGATGTCCGCAACCCGCTCTACGGCCCGCAGGGGGCCGCCTACGTCTTCGGCCCGCAGAAAGGTGCCGCGCCCGAACAGTTGCCCCTCCTCGACCAAAGCCTGCGCGAGTTTGCCGCAGAAACGGTGCAGCGCGGCCTCGCCACCCCCGCTCTTGCGGAGCAACCCGGCGCCGGCGCGGCCGGCGGTCTCGGCTATGCCCTTATGGCCTACCTCGGCGCGACACTCCGTCCCGGCATCGACTTCATGCTTGATGCTCTGGACTTCAATCACCACCTTGCCGCCGCCGACCTCGTCATCACCGGCGAAGGCCGTTCCGACAGCCAAACGCTTATGGGGAAGGCCCCCTACGGCATACTCCGCCGCTGTCGAGCCCTCCAGCCGCAAACGCCCGTTCATCTTCTCTCCGGCGCCGTAACAGATACCGACGCCCTCCTCGCTGCCGGCTTTGCTTCCGTTTCATCCATCAATGCCGGCGACCCGCGCCCACTCTCCTCACTCCTCATTCCCGCCGTCGCCGCTCAGAACCTCTCCCGCACAGCCCAACTCTTAATTCATAATTTCCCATGAGCTGCCTTCGCGTTTTTCTCTGCATCATCTGCCCGCCCCTCGCCGTGATAGACAAAGGCTGCGGCTCTATCCTCATCACCAGCATCCTTACCTGCTGCGGATGGGTGCCCGGAGCCTTGGCGGCCATCATCATCTGCAACAACAACTGATTTACGGGTCACGCTCTACCACCGTTTAGGATACGTTCCTCGCTTTTTAGACGCATCCTAAACGGCGATTATTTCCTTTTGTCCACCTTTCTCCCTCGCACCCGTCCCGTTCCGTTGCGACAAAGCCCCGATTATCTGTCCTCAATTAGGTTACTACGCTTTTTTTCGCCGACAGTAATATCGCACAACCTAGGTTGCGTGATTAAACAACCTAGGTTGTGCAATCAAACAACCTAGGTCGTGCAATCAAACAACCTAGGTCGCGTAATCAAACAACCTAGGTTGTGTAATCAGACAACCTAGGTTGTGTAATGACAGAATGCGACAAATTTTTCACAGGGCCTTCACCGTAACGCCGCGGAACGCACGAAGGCCCCTCAGCTGCCTATACCGCTGAGGGGCCTTCGTGATTTTTATATATGCTCGCCTCTACACGTTTCGGGAAGCGTACCATTCGGCGAAGGCGCGGAGACCGTCGCGCAGGGAGGTGGAGGGCCGGAAACCGAAGTCGCGCTCCAGCGGTGACGTGTCGGCGTATGTGGCCACTACGTCGCCCGGCTGCATAGGCACGAGCTGGCGATGTGCGGCAAAGTCGTAGTCGGGCGGCAACACGCCGGCGCGGACGAGTTCTTCTTGCAGTATCGTGACGAAATCGAGGAGTTCCACGGGCGAACTGTTGCCGATATTGTATATCTTGTAGGGCGGCACGGGGAGGCCGTCGGCACCCTGACGGCGCTCGGGGGCGCGCTGCATCACGCGGACTATGCCCTCGACGATGTCATCGACGTATGTAAAGTCGCGCCGGCAGTGACCGTAGTTGTAGAGCTGGATGGTCTTGCCGGCAAGGAGCATCTCGGTGAACTTGTAGTACGCCATGTCGGGACGTCCGGCGGGGCCATAGACGGTGAAGAAGCGCAGGCCTGTCGTGGGGATGTCGTATAGTTTGGAATAGGCGTGGGCGAGGAGTTCATTGCTCTTCTTCGTGGCGGCGTAGAGGGACACGGGGGTGTCCACGGGGTCATCGGTGGAGTAAGGCACCTTGCTGTTGGCACCATATACGCTGGAAGAGGAGGCATAGACGAGGTGGCGGACGGGATGGTGGCGGCAGGCCTCCAGAATATTGTAGAAGCCTACGAGGTTTGAGGAGATGTAGGCCTCAGGGTGGTCTATGCTGTAGCGCACGCCGGCCTGCGCGGCGAGATTGACGACGACGGAGAAACTGTGCCCGGCGAAGAGCTGCTCCACGGCGGTCCGGTCGGCGATGTCGGCCTGCACGAATGTCCACTGGCCGCCGAGGGCGGCAATCTGGGCGAGGCGCTCGTGCTTGAGGCTGACGTCATAATAGTCGTTGAGGTTATCCACGCCCACGATGCGGGCCTCGGGGAAGTCGCGCAGCAGCCTCTTGGCGAGGTTGCTGCCGATGAAACCTGCGGCGCCGGTCACGAGGATAGAGTTCATAGGTATAGGGTCATGAGTCATGGATAAGGGAGATTCTTTTCTTTTATCAAGAATTAAAGAATTATGGAATTATTCAGAGCGATTGGCTGGGAATTTGGAGGAATTGCCGTGGAACACGGCGGAATTCGGCGATTTGGATTAGGTGAGGCTTTTTATAAACTTATGAATATTGCTGAAAGAGTTCTGGGCGACGGTCTCCCAGAAGTTCTCGTACTGGCTCCAGTGGGACTCCACGCCGGGGGTGTCGCTGATGATACGGAAGGAAAGGAAGGGCACGCCGTGGAGGTGGCAGGTCTGGGCGATGGCACCGCTCTCCATATCCACGGCGAGGCCCTCGGGGAAGGCCGTCTTGATGGCGGAGAGTTCGGCGCGGTCGGTGATGAACTTGTCGCCGGAACAGATGAGGCCGAAATGGAAAGCTTCAGAACCTTCGGCCACGGTGCGGGCCACGTGAAGGAGTGCTTCGTCACCGGAGAAGCGGTCGGGCATACCCTGCACCTGGCCGTAGTTGCCTTCGCCGCACCACACGTCATGATAGACGACCTGCTGACTCACGACAACGTCCATCACGCGGAGCGCCGTGTCGATGCCGCCGGCCACGCCGGTACTGATGACGGCGGCGGGCTGATAGGAGCGGATGAGTTCGGTGGCGCCGCAGGCTGCGTTGACCTTGCCGATACCGCAGCGCGTGAGGATTATCTGCTTGTCGCCTACGCGGCCGACGAGGAAGTTGAAGGCGCCGTGGCGTTCCTCGCGGGAGTCTTCAAGAATCTGGTAGAGCTGGTTGTACTCCGTGTCAAGCGCCACGATGATGCCGACGGGGGCCCCGGGATTTCCCTTAGGGATGGAGGTGGTGGTAGTATTCATTTCAAAAATAAAAAGTAAAAAGTAAAAAATACAGGGTCGCAGGGGATTTCCTAATTTCCTATTTTTCTAATTCCCTGCTTTTAACTTGTCACGATGTCGTCAAGGGGCACCTTCGCCCAATCGAAGACTTGCAGGAACTCGTCGAGGGATATCGCCTCGGGCTTATCGATGCAATGCGTAAGATGGGCTATGAGCCCGAGGAGCTGCTGCGGCGTGTAACGCTGGCGGAGCTGGCCCATGTCGAGGGCGACATCGCGCTTGGAAAGGCGCTGGCCTGCGGCGTTGAGAAGCAGGGGCGCATGACAGAACACGGGCGGCTCCTGACCGAGGAGGCGGAAGAGGTGTATCTGCTGTGCGGCAGAGAGGAGGAGGTCGCGGCCGCGTACCACCTCGGTGACACCGGTGAGGGCGTCATCGACGACTACGGCAAGCTGGTAGGCCCATGCTCCGTCGCGACGGCGGAGGATGAAGTCGCCGCAATGCTCGGCGAGATTGACACGCTGCGGGCCGTAGTGGGCATCGGTAAACGTGATGTCGGTGTCGGGCACCCGGATGCGGAGGGCTCCGGAGGTGTGGTGCGCCTCGCGGCATGTGCCGGCATAGACCACGCGGCCGTCAGTCTCGTGGGGAGCCTGCGAGGCGAGGATGTCGGCACGGGAGCACTGGCAGAGATAGGTGTAAGGGCGCAGGACGGCAAGGGCTTCCTCATAGAGAGGCGAGCGCTCGCTCTGGCGGCAGAATCCGTCCCACTCCAGACCGAGCCAGAGGAGGTCGTCGGCTATCTGGTCGGCATATTCGCGGCGCGACCGCTGGGTGTCGATGTCCTCGATGCGGAGGAGCCACTCCCCTCCCCTGCTGCGGGCGGAGAGCCACGAGAGCACCGCGCAATAGATATTGCCGAGGTGCATGCGGCCAGTGGGTGAGGGGGCGAAACGAGAAGCCCCCTCCCCGCTCCCCCTTTTGGGGAGAGCCTCAACGTGGGTCTTACCCTCTTGGGAAGTCCCCCCAAGGGGGGGATTTAGGGGGGCTTTAGTCCATCCGTTCTCTGTAGTCCTCGTATCTGTACTCACGGAGAATTTCTTTTCTGCCATCAGCCCGCTCGAAGACGAGAGAGGGATGATGGATACCGTTGAAGGTGCATGTCTTCACGGTGGTGTAGTGTATCATGTCCTCGAAGACGAGTGTCTCGCCCACTTGCAGTTCGTGGTCGAAGCGCCACGAGGCGAGCCAGTCGCCGCTGAGGCAGCTGTTGCCGCCGAGGCGATAGACGTGGGAGAGGCCCTGAGCTTCGGCCTCGGAGACGTGGACGGCGCCGCGCACTTCGGGGAAATAGGGCATCTCAAGGCAGTCGGGCATGTGGCAGGTGAAGCTGACGTTGAGGACGGCGGTGCGAAGGCCGGCGTTCTCTACGATATCGACGACCTGGGCCACGAGTTCCCCCGTCTGCCAGGCGAAGGCGCTGCCGGGCTCGAGGATGACGTGGAGGCCGGGGTGACGCTGGCGGAAGGCGGTGAGGAGCCCGATGAGGTGGGCCACATCGTAATCCTTGCGGGTGACGAGATGGCCTCCGCCAAGGTTGAGCCACTTCATCTTGTCGAGCCACGGGCCGAACCTTTCCTCCAGCACGGCAAGGGTGCGCTCCAGCTCGTAGCTGCTGCTCTCGCAGTGGCAATGGCAATGCAGACCCTCAACGGGGGCGAGAACCTCGGCGGGAGCGGCATTGAGCTGCGTGGCGGTCACGCCGAAGCGCGAGCCGGGGGCACAGGGATTATAGATGGCCGTCTCCACCTCGGAGTGCTCGGGATTTATGCGAAGGCCTATGCTGACGCCGGCCTCACGGGCGGCAAGGCTGAATCGCTGGAGCTGCGAAAGGGAATTGAACGTGACGTGGGAGGAGCAGCGGAGGATGTCGGGGAAGGTTTTCTCCTCGTAGGCCGGACTGTAGGTGTGGGCCGGGCTGCCGAACTCCTCAAAAGCCAGACGGGCCTCGTCGGGGCTGCTGGCGGTGGTGGCGGAGATGTATTCCCGAAACACGGGGAACGTCTTCCACAAGGCGAAGGCTTTGAAAGCCAAGATGAACTCCACACCCGTAGCGTCCATGATGCGGCGTATCAAGGAGAGGTTGCGACGCAGAAGGCTCTCGTGCAATATATAATAAGGTGTGGGGAGCTTTTCCATAAGCGAGGTGAAAAAAGGAAACTACTCTGTAGGTATCTCGGCCGGTGACACAGGAGCATCGGCCTGAGTCACAAAAGCGACAGCCTCGGCGGCGGGTGCCTTCATCAGGCTTTTGTTGGCCACCTTGACGAGAGAGACGCCGATGGTCACCCAGAAAAGTTCACGGATACGGGTGTAGAAGCTGGCGAAGATACCTACGCCGGCGGTAGTGCCGTAGAGTACGTGGAGAATAATGGCGAGGCCGCCTTCGCGGGCACCGAGCTGGAGCGGCAGGACGTAGAGGACGTTGCCCACCAGCGACGAGAAACCTATCACGAGCAGGGCGTCGGCATACGTGACGTGCTCCAGACCGAAAGCGGTGAGAATAAACCAGAACTCCCAGGCATTGAGGAGGCGGCCGGCGTACTCGCACACCAGGCTGCTCCAAAAAGCGCGGGGATTCTGCTTGAGATACATCACGTTCTCGTCGGCCAGGCGGAAAGCCTCCGTATTGCGGGCGTAGAGCCGGCGGCTCCATCCCTTCAGGCCGGGAACGTAGAAGAATATCTTGAAGAGGCGCTCCAGCAGGCCGTTGGTGTAAAACCAATTGAAGACGACTACGACCGTAAGGAACACGACCATATACACGCCGAAGAGCGTCCAGAGGAGAGGCGTCATCTTGTCGGTATAGACAACGATGAAGATGACCACACAGGTGGCCCACTGCATGAAGTGCCCCAGGATGTGCATCAGCGAATAGAGCGTTACGCTGCTGATAGCGCGGGGCATGCCGATGAAGCGGGAGAGTTCCAGCACGCGGAACGGCCCGCCGCCAAATCCGAACGGCGTGAGAAACGTGTAGGCGAAGGCCGAGAGCGTGAGCTTGAAGCTCTGCCAGAAAGGAATGCGGCTGCCGTTGCCCACTGTGTCGATTATCACCTTGGCGGCGTAGGCGTTGAGACAATAAACGACGCCCCATATTCCAATAACGGCGGGCAGATATACTGCGGCCAGCTCCCAGTTGATGTCATCGGGGATATCCACCAGCCAACACATCACGCCGAGAGCCACGACGCCGAAGACGAGAAGTATGTTACGGAATAAGGGATTCATACAGCAGCATGTCGGAGGGAAGCGTTATCTTGAAATTGAGCAGGTCGCCCTTTGAGAGGTGCAGCTGATAGCCCAGCTGCGTGGCCATCGTGCAGGCGCTCTGGGCGTTCACTACACAACGGCGGCGGGCCTCCCCTATCATCTGGCGGAGGGTGGCGAGGGTGAATGTCTGCGGCGTCTGGGCGCGATACATACCTTCACGGCGTATCATGGAGCGCACGGTCTCGCCGTTGGGAGCATGGAGGAGTGTCTCGTAGGTATCTACGGCGGTGATGGCGTTGCCGCAGCGGCGCGCCACGGCGAGATTGTCAGTGATGACGTCCTCCGTCACTAACGGGCGCACGGCATCGTGAATGGCCACGAGCGTATCGGGAGCCTCGTCGGCCAGTGCGGCCACGCCGTTGCAGAGTGACTCAAATCCCGTGCACCCTCCCGTGGCGGTGCGGCAGGGTACGGCAAGGGACGCCCCGCACTTTTCCACATATTCGCGCCACTCATCCTGACACACCACGACGACCTCGTCCACGAGGCCCTGAAAGGCGCGCAGCGTGTGCTGGAGCACGCTTTCGCCGCGCACTTCCAAATACTGCTTGGGCCGGTCGGGCGACACGCGCTCGCCTTTTCCGCCGGCCAGAATGAGGGCTATGACTTTCTTATTCATATTCTGAATGATCCCCGGCGTTTTCTTCAACGTCGCGGTCGTAATCTTCTAAACGGTTGGTGAAGTCTGCGCAGAACGCCTCGTGGGTCTTGCGCATCCGCCACCGCCAGTATTCCATCAAGCTGACCTCCACGAGGGGATAGACCCACGGCTGCTTCACGAGGAGGGAGAGGAAGAGCACGCCGACGCGAAAGTCGAACGTCAGGAGGTTTGTCACGGGCATCAGCGGCAGGCTCTTCTGGCGGAACTCGGCGCGCAGACGTTGCGGCAGTTCGTCGCCCCAGCGCGCGTTCACGGCGGCATAGAACTTCTGGAACTGCGGCGTCTGGTCCTCCTGACCTTTGCAATAGGCGCGGTAGAAGAAGAGGTACAGTTTTTCAAACCAGTCCTTCGAGCGCCATTTCAGCGACAGGTAGCGCTCCTGCACGTCGGCATACTTGTCCAGTTCGCAACGGCTGCGGCCCAGCTGCATCCACATGTGTATGTTGCGGTAGTAGTCGCTCACGGCGCACTGCCGCGCATGGCAGCGGAAACCTGCCCAGGCGCAGAGCAGCCAGATGACGATGCCCCAGTGCGCGTCGGTGAACGGCATGGGCTGTCCCGTGAGGCGCAACGTGATGAACAGATAGATGCTGAAGAACCACACGTCGCCGGCAAAGCCGTCGAGGATGCGGCCTATCAGCGTGCGCTTGTCGGTCATGCGCGCCAGTTGTCCGTCGGCGCAGTCATACCAGTTGGCCCAGATGAGCAGGAACATGCCTACGGCGTTCAGCGCCAAGTCATCGAAATAGAAGAACACGCCGGCGGCGGTGCCGATGACGATGCTCATCAGCGTCACGGCCACGGGGTGTACGTGCAAGGCCTTGAAGAAGAGCGCCCAGAGGTAGCCCGGCGTGCGGGTGACGTAGAGCTCAAAAGGCCCCTCGGTGTCGGTAGATTTCAGTGTGCCGCGGACTTTCTCGACGAGTGATGCCATGATGCTTTTTCTGCTTTCCGTTTCGGTCTTTCGGCTTACGCTCTCGGCAGGCGCTCATGCTCTATGCGGCGCTGGGTGAAGGGCAGAGGGTCGGCGGTGATTTCGTCGTATTCCTTCCTGTTGCGGAAGACGTCGAGGGCGGTGAAGATGGCCTGACGCATTGAGGAGGCGGAGGCCTGGTTCTTTCCTGCGATGTCGAAGGCTGTGCCGTGGTCGGGGCTGGTGCGCACGACGGACAGGCCGGCGGTGAAGTTCACGCCTTCCTCCATGCCGAGGGCCTTGAGGGGGGCCAGACCCTGGTCGTGGTACATGGCCAGCACGGCGTCGAAATGACGGTAGGCGCCTTCGCCGAAGAAGCTGTCGGCGGGGTAAGGGCCGAAGCAGGGCACGCCTTCCTTGCGCAGTTTCTCCACCGTGGGACCGATGATTTCCTGTTCCTCCTTGCCCAGCGTGCCCTCGTCGCCGCTGTGGGGGTTGAGGGCGAGCACGGCGATGCGGGGTGCCGTCACGCGGAAGTCGCGCAGCAGGGCGCGATGCAGCAGGTGCAGCTTTTCCTCCAGCAGTTCGGCGGTGATGGCGGGAGCTATCTGGCTCACGGGCAGGTGCGTGGTGGCCAGGGCCACTCTCATCTGCTCATTGCTCAGTATCATGAGGGCTTTCTCGCCGGTGGCGTTCTCGAGGTACTCGGTGTGGCCCACGAAGGGGAAGCTGTCGCTGTGGATGGCGGCTTTGCAGATGGGCGCGGTGACGACCACGTCGATGAGGCCGGCCTTCCAGTCGCTAATGGCGCGGCGCAGCGCGGCCTGGGCCTGACGGCCGGAGGCGGCGGTGTTTTTGCCGTACTCCACGCTGCACTCCTCGGCGTTGGTGTTGATAAGGTTGAGGCGGCCGGGACGGGCTTCCGTGGCGTTGTCCACTACGGTGAACGACGGGGCGTCCTCAAGGGCGCCGCGGTGGTACTGGGCTATCTTCTCGTTGCCGTATATCACGGGCACGCACATTTCCAGCATCTCCTCGCAGTCGAAGGCTTTGAAGATGACCTCGTAGCCGACACCGTTGATGTCGCCCTGGGTGATTCCTACACGTATTTTCATTTTCTATTATTGTTTTAGGCTTGTTTTATCTTTGCTTTGGTGTTGAGCAGGCCGCAGGCCGCATAGATGTCCTCGCCGCGCGAGGCGCGGATGGTGGTGAAGAGGCCGTGGCCGGTTAGGTAGTCGCGCAGCCGCGTCATCTGCTCCTCCGAGGCGCCGCGGAAGGGGCTGTCGGGGATGGTGTGGAAGCGGATGAGGTTCACTCTGCAACTCAGGTCGCCCAACAGGCGCAGCAGCGCGTCGGCATGCGCCCGGCTGTCGTTGAGACCGCCGAAGACGATGTACTCGAACGAAAGGCGTCTCTGCCGGCTCTCGGGCGGTTCGGGGTTGTTCTTGCAGAACACGGGGTATTGCTTCAGCAGCGCCACCACCTCCTCTATACCGCACGCCTTCTCCACGGGCATCATGCCGGCGCGCTCCGCCGGCAGCGGGTTGTGGAGCGAGATGGCCAGGGAACAGCGGCTCTCTTCGATAAATCGCTTCAGGCCGGACGTCAGTCCCACGCTGCTCACGGTGATGCGCTTCGGGCTCCATCCCCACCCCCATTCGGCGGTGAGTATCTCCGTGGCGCGGAGCACTGCATCGAGATTGTCCATAGGCTCTCCCTGACCCATAAATACGATATTTGTCAGCGCGTTGCGCTCGGGCAGTGAGAGTAACTGGTTAAGTATGTCGCCCGCCGTGAGTTGCCCCACGAAGCCTTGCCGGCCTGTCATGCAGAAGGCGCATTTCATCTTGCACCCCACCTGGCAGCTGACGCACAACGTGCCGCGCTCGCCGTCGGGGATGAAGACTGTCTCCACATAGCGCTGGGGCTTGTCCGCGGGGGTCTGTACGGGGAAGAGGTACTTCACCGTGCCATCCGCGGAATGCTGCGCCGTGGCGTGCGCCATGCGGCCCACGTCGTAGGTCTCGGCAAGCCGCGCACGGGCGGCCTTGCTGAGGTTCGTCATTTCGTCAAACGACCGCGCCCCCTTCACATAGAGCCACTCGCACAACTGCTTGCCGACAAATCGCGGCAAGCCGTGTGCGAGTGCTATTTCCTGTAGTTCAGGGAGCGTCAGCCCGATGAGCGGACTCTTCATTTTGGGATAATAAGATAATAGGATAATAAGATAATCAGTTTGTCTTGCCCGCTATGCCGCCGGCAAGAGCAATCTCGTAATCTTATAATCTCATAATCTCATAATCACTTATTTGCTATACAGCAGCCAGGCGCCGTTGTAGGTGCTGCGCAGCTGGTCGCGGGTCTGAACGGCCTGAGCCTTGTCGTCATAGCTGGCGGCCACTACGCGATACCAGCCGGTGATGCCGCTGATGGTCTCGTTGGTCTTCACCACCGTGGGCTGATAACCCTGGCTCTTCAGCGTGTTATAGAGGTTCTGGGCATTGGCCTGGAGGGAGAAGCTGCCTACAACCACGCCATAGGTCTTCACGGCCGTGCCGTCCACTACGCTGTAGCCGCCCTTGATGGTGCGCACCTCGGCGTCAGCCACGTTGGCAGGCGTCTGAACGGTAACGGTCTCGGTGGCAGTCGTCACGGGAGCTTCCTGAACGGGAGCGGTGACCGTCGTCGTCGTCTGGGGCACGTTCACGGGAGTAGTGGCCACCTGAGTAGCCTCCTGGGCCTTTGCCTTCTCGTAGGCGGCGCGGTAAGCGCTTTCCTGAGATTTACAACTTGTCATCACGAGGGCAGCTGACATGCATGCTGCTACAAATAATAATTTTTTCATAACGGTATATGATATTGATTGTTTCACATTCTGGCTGCAAAATTACATAATTCTGCCGAGATAACAAAGTTCTCCCACTTAAAAAAACATAAAAAATTCCACAAACTGCTTTTCGCCCCACCCCACGCGCTGTTTTACAGCCTTTTTCCGCGGTTTTCCCCTTGCCGGGACGCCTCCCGCCACAGGGCGGCGCCCCACCCCGCACGCCGTCTCCCCCTCCCAATCATACCCCCTCGGGATTCCTTCTTCCCATTAAAAAAAATTGGCCGCGGCGTGTCTGTTATTTCAAATTATTTTCGTACCTTTGCACCGTGTTCCTCCTCATCATCCTTTCTTCCCTTTCTCTCTCACCTCTCCATACAGACGGGCTTCCCCCGACCTCCCCACGCGGCCGTTCCGCATCGCCTCAAGGCTTGTTTTTTTCCGTCACGCCCCGCCCTCATCCGGACATATTCCGCACTGGCGCCCTCATGAGGACGCGCTGACTTCTTTTTGTAGCGGCTTTCCGCCGGGAAAGTCTTTTGTTACAGGCATTGCCATTTTTTGTTACAGGCTTTGCCATTGTATGTCCCGCACGCTCCCGCCGCGGCACGGGCCTCCGGAAACACACCGCCGGAGACCGCCGTAAAGCATGCGCTTTCAGGGAAAACGCACGCCCTTTTAGCCCCAAATAGTCCCCTTTTAATTTTCACTAGTCCCCTTTTAATTCAAACTAGTCCCCTTTTAATTCAAACTAGTCCCCTTTTAATTCAAACTAGTCCCCTTT
>JAKSLT010000035.1 GCA_024401055.1 Bacteroidaceae bacterium
CTCTTCAGACTTGCTAAGATTTATGCTTACCCCCACTAAATTTCCAGTGAGCCGACGTTTACGGCGCGTCCGTCCGCGTTTAGGTTCTTTCCGCCACTATATAAAAGACGATGACCCGCCAGTATTTTCTGACGGGTCATTTCTTTTCTGCGGAGAGGATAGGATTCGAACCTACGAAACCCTTTAGGGGTTTACACGCTTTCCAGGCGTGCCTCTTCAACCACTCGAGCACCTCTCCTTGTTGCGTTTGCGGATGCAAAAGTACTACTTTCTGGCGAAACGGCCAAACTTTTCTCCACTATTTTTTACTTTTTGCGCCCTCCCGCGCGCTTTTCATGGCTTTCTTTTTACTCTTCACTTTCCATTATCGGCTTTTTGCGCCGCTTCGCCAGGCTGTTTCCCCACGGGCGACGGGGACTCTCCCCCAGGGGCCTGCGGTCTGCCCTGCCTTTCCAGCTCTTCGGGGCGCAGCACGGTGGAATTTCCCTTTGTGAAGCGATTCGTGGCGGGTTTTCGGGCCGACGTGCCGGGCAGTTCGGCCGACGCGGCGGGGGGCGTGTAGCCTTCCAGGGTGAAGGCTTTCCATCCGGGCGGCAGGCTCACGGCGGTGAGGCGCGCCCCGTATTGCCGGGCGCGGGCAACGACGCGGGCAACGTAGCCTGTGGTCTCGCTTCCTATCATGTAGCCGTATTTTACCACGGGGTCGCGATAGTATTGGGGTTGCTGCAGGGCGAGGATGTAACGGCTGACGTCCTGCCAGCGCTGGGGATTGCCTCCGTACTTCTTGCAGAGCGCCATGGCGTCGCGCACGTGGCCGGTGCCGCCGTTGTAGGACGCGAGGACGAAGTGTATGCGTTCCTCGGGGGAGCGTATGTCGGAAAACTGCCGTTGCAGGGCGCGCAGGCACTGTGCGGCGACGCCTACGTTCTTCTCGGGCTGGCATATCTCTTCTTTGCTCAGGCCGTAGTGCTCTGCCGTGGAGGGCATGAGCTGCATGAGTCCGCGGGCTCCGGCTCCGGAGCGGGCGTTGGGGTCGAAGCCGCTCTCCTGATAGCACTGCGCGGCGATGAGGCGCCAGTCCCATCCCGTCTGTGCCGCCGCGGCCTTGAAGAGGTTGTCGTAGGGGGAGATGATGCCCTTCTCGGTGTTGATATAGGGGGCTCGCACCACGCGGTGTATCTCTTGCCGGCGTTTCCAGTCGTCCTGTACTTTCCGGATTATCTGCTCTTCGTTTAGCGTAGTGTCGTTGGCGTAGGGGTCATCGGCGCCTGTGGTGTCCATTTTATGTGCAAAGGCGGGGTTGTCGGGGGGCGGCGTGCGCTTGCAGCCGAGTAATAGGACAACGGACAACAGACAACAGACGAGGGAAGGGAGGAAGCGGACAACGGACAACAGACAACAGACGAGGGAAGGGAGGAGGCGGACAACGGACAACAGACAACAGACGAGGGGCATGAGACTGAAGTGGAGCACGCGGTGGACGCGGCGGTCGTGGGGCTCGGTGGGGAGGTCGTCCACGAGGTGGCCGCGGGGACACACGCCGACAAGTTCGGGATGCACGCCCTCTGCCTCCAGACGGGCGAGGAAGCGGTCGTAGTATCCGCGGCCGCGGCCCATGCGTCGCCCGTCCGGCGTGAAGGCGAGTCCCGGCACGTAGATGCGGCTAATTGATGCCGTGTCGCGGAATGCCGCGCCCTGCGGCTCAAGTATGCCGAAGGCGCCGGGGCGGAGGCTTTCGTCGCCCTCGTAGAGGCGCAGCACGATGTCGTCGCCCACCACTACGGGCAGCACCACGCGCACGCCGCCCTCATGGCACCGACGGATGAAGGGCCGGGTATCAACTTCGTCGGGCATGGGCCAGAAGAGCATGACGGTGGTGCCGGCGGGCGGCACGTCGTCGGTGAGGACGGTGGCCACGCGCGGCATCGCCTTGAGCCGGCGGCGGAGTTCGGTCTTCGTCTGCGCCATAACGGTCTTTTACTATCCCCGCGGTGCCTTCACCTTGTAGTTGCACGAGAACTGTCCGTGGAGCAGGCTCTGCATCTTGCGCTTTATGAGCTGGCGGCGCAGGGGGGAGATACGGTCGGTGAAGACTTTTCCCTCCAGATGGTCGAATTCGTGCTGCATGACGCGGGCCAGATAGCCCTCCACCCATTCGTCGTGGGGCTGCAGCTCCTCGTCGAGCCACTGCACGCGGATGCGCTTCGGACGGCGCACGGGTTCGTGGATGCCGGGCAGGGAGAGACAGCCCTCTTCCATGACGTCGGTCTCGCTGTCGTCGGTCTCAATGATGTGGGGGTTGATGTAGGCGGCGTTGAAGTCCTTGTACTCGGGGAAGTCCTCCGAGAGGCAGTCGAGGGTGATAACCACCACGCGGATGGCCTTGCCTATCTGCGGGGCGGCGAGGCCCACGCCTTCGCTCTTATACATCGTCTCGAACATGTCGGCGATGAGGGTCTTCAACTCGGGATAGTCGGTGGGTATGTCCTCGGCCACCTTGCGGAGTACGGGCTGGCCGAGGGTATAGATGGGAAGTATCATTCTTTAGTGAACAGTGAACAGTTATTAAGTGAACAATAATTTTTGGAGGCGATATACAATTTGGCACAACATATTTTTATTTATCAAGAATTAAAGAATTAAGGAATTTTTATCGTGTTCTGATAATGAATTTTCAGGAATTTCGCAGTGCTGGAGCACTGCTGAATTGTTGTCCGCAGGAATTCTGCTGCATCAAGCAGCTAATTCAAAGAAATTCTTTATAAAAGGCTAACGAAATAATTCTTTAATTCTGTAATTCTTGATAAAAATAAAAGACATACAGGCTTGTGGCAAAAATATATCATTGCCTGATTTTTTCAGAGGTTATTTCACGTTTGCGCGGCTCTCCATATAACTCTGCAAAATGATTGTTGCGGAGATTTCATCGACGAGGGCCTTGTCCTGCCGGCGCTTGCGCGAGATGCCGCTCTCCAGCATGGTCTGATGGGCCAGGACGCTGGTGAAGCGCTCGTCCCAGAACACGACGTCGAGCCCGGGGAAGGCCTTTTTCAGCCGTCCCGTGAACTCCCTGACGCGGGCCTGATTCTCGGAGGGCTGGCCGTTGGTCTGCGTGGGCAGGCCTATGACGACGCGCTCCACCTCCTCGCGCTGCATGTACTGCGTGAGGTAGGCCATGAGCTGGGGCGTCTCCACGGTGCACAGTCCCCCGGCAATGATTTGCAGGGGGTCGGTGACGGCCAGGCCGGTGCGGCGCTTACCGTAGTCGATGGAGAGGATGCGACTCATTATTTATATATACACGCGCGCGTAAGGCTTACAGCACGGAGCGATAGAGTTCCACAATCTGCTCCTCGGTGACGTCGCGGGGGTTGCCCGGGGTGCACACGTCGGCAATGGCCTGATGGGCCAGTGCGGGTATGTGTTCCTCGCGTATGCCCAGTTCGCCGAGATGCTGGGGTATTCCCACGCGCACGGCCAGTGCGCGCACGGCCTCCACGGCGGCCTGTGCGGCCTCCTCGGGTGTCATGCCGGCGGTGTCAACGCCCATCTCGCGGGCGATAACGCCGTATTTCTCGATGCGCTCGGGCATGTTGTACTGCATGATGGTGGGCAGCAGCAGGGCATTGGCCACGCCGTGGGGCACGTCGTGGAGCGAGCCCATGGGGTGTGCCATGCCGTGCACGAGGCCGAGGCCCACGTTGGAGAAGGCCTGTGCGGCGATATACTGCGCCAGGGCCATTCCCTCGCGGGCGGCGGCGTTGGTGGGCTCCTCCACGGCGGTGGGAAGGTGCTCGGCTATCATGCGGATGGCCTGCAGTTCATACATGTCGCTCATAATCCATGCGCCCTTCGTGATATAGCCCTCGATGGCGTGCGTCAGGGCGTCCATGCCGGTGGCGGCGGTGAGGCCCTTCGGCAGGGAGTACATCAGTTCGGGGTCCACGATGGCCACGGCGGGGATGTCGTTGGGATCCACGCACACCATCTTGGCCTGTCGCTCCTCGTCGATGATGACATAGTTGATGGTCACCTCGGCACCCGTGCCGGCGGTGGTGGGAAGGGCGATGATGGGCACGCTCTTGTGCTTCGTGGGCGCACAGCCTTCGAGGCTCACCACGTCGGCGAACTCCGGGTTGTTGGCCACGATGCCTATGCCCTTCGCAGTGTCCATGCTGCTTCCGCCGCCGATGGCTACGATGCAGTCGGCACCGCTCTGCTTGAAGGCCTCCACGCCCTGCTTCACGTTAGTCACCGTGGGGTTGGGCTTTATCTCGCTGTAAATCTCATAGGGGAAGCCTGCGGCGTCGAGCACGTCGGTCACCATCTTCGTGGTACCTACCTTGATGAGCCCCTTGTCGGAGCATACGAGGGCCTTGTGCAGACCCATGCGGTTCAACACTTCGGGCAGCTCCCTGCGGGCGCCGGCGCCGAAATAACTCACTTCGTTGAGGATAAATCTGTTTGCCATAATATATTGGTTTAAGTGTTCGTATACGCGCTTCTACGCTGCAAAGTTACGCAAATCCCCCCACTCCACCAAGTTTTTTTCCCATATTGTGCGCCCCGCGGCCTGAAACTGCCGTTTCGGGGCTCCTCCGCGCACCTCTTGCGGCTGCCCTTCCGCGTTGTTTCACGCCGCGCCGTTTTGTCAAAATATTTTACAAAAACGGTGTCGAATTTCGCGATATTTTCGTCCCGCGCGCTCCGAGCGCGCAGAGAAGCCCGAAATTGACGGGGTTGAAAATTCAGCCTATTCCGCTATCCGCCAAACGGTTAAGGCTATTTGGGGCACACTGTCGCTCCTTCCCTTTTAATGCCATATAGATTTAGTGAGAACTAGTCCTGATTTAATTCGAACTAATGCTGATTTAATTCGCACTAGTCCTGATTTAATTTTCACTAGTTCCCATTTAGTTCGCCGTAAAAGGGAACTAGTGAAAATTAAATGGGAACTAGGCCGCGGCCCCTCTGGAGAAGGTGCGCGAAAATCCGAAAAAATTCTCAAAAAAGGCCGAAAACGTGGAAACAAATCCCCGAAAACGGCAACTGCAAGTTACAAAACGTGCACCGCATGCGGGGCGTTGAAAACCGCAGGTGGCAAAATGAACGGTAATTTTCACGCCGCCGCCCCGTTTTCCCGCCAAGGCGTTTGTCAAAATATTTTACAGTTTCGCAAGGAGTGTTTCACGCGCGCCGCAGGCCTCCCGCGATGGGGCAAAAGGGCCGTGACATGACGCAAACGGTTCTTCCGAAATATGGAGTGAAGGCGAATGCAGACCGCAGGTTGTTTGAAAATTCAAACAGAGCGCAACGATACGCTTCATCCAAGACAGAGGCGGCTGGAAGCCGCTACTTTGAGGATTTGCCTTGGCATCTGAGCTTGCGAAGAACCCGGTCTCGGGCGCACATCTCCACTTCTATGTGGCTGGCTGGAAGCCAGTACCTCGGAAAATGATATGCCATGCAGAAAAGGACAAGGTACTGCCTTCCAGGCAGGTCACAAGTGCGACGACCGAGCTTCCGCAGACTTCGTCCGCTGTTACTCACCGCTCGCTTCGCTCGCCGTAGTGGCTTCCAGCCACTTCCCATCACCCCAAATAGCGGAAGAACCATGCAAAAACGCGGCACTTACGCGCGTTTTATACTTTATTATATGTTTTACGCGCGATAATTGGAAAAAAATGCGTAACTTTGCAGCCTGAAACGGCCTGGCAGCCGCCGGCCGGCAAGAAAAACCTAACGACATACCACAACCTCTAAACCCTATCTCCTACATTATGAAGACAAGGCTTCTCTGCATCATCGCCACGCTCACGTGTCTCACTGCCCTCACCTCGTGCGACGAAGACCAGCGCATCTCTTTCAAGCTTGAAGGCGAATGGTACGGCAACTTCGGCATGTACTACGAATATGAGGGATATGATCCCTACGGACGCTACATACAGCGCCCCTTTGACAGCTATGAGACCGACATAAGGTTCGTAGAATCGGGCTTCTCCAGCCACGGCGAAGGCTTCCAGGTGGACCACTACCGCGAAGGCCCGTATGAATTCCTGTCCTACCGCTTCCGATGGGAGGTGCGCAACGGCGTTCTCTACCTCACCTATCCCCCGCGCTATTCCGACTACGACACGGAAATCTACGACTACTCCCTCACCTACGACTACTTCCGCGGCTACTTCAGCAACGCCTCGCAGCCGTTCAGCCTGAAGAAGCTCCACGACTACAACTGGGACTACTACGGCTACGGCCGCGAATACTACTGGTACCAGCGCCCGAACTGGAGCTACTACCCCTACTACTCCCCCGCCAAGGACGTCAAGGCCGCTCAGGCTCCCGTAGCCGAAAAGGCCGGACAGAGCGCACAGGGAGACGGCCAGCCCAAGGGCGTAGTGCGTATCGGCAACCGCCATACCGATGCCCTGAGGTTGCAAAACATGCCCGTAGTAATAGAAATAGATGAAAAAAAGTAAGAAAAACTTCGTCTGTTTCAGAAAATTGTTGTAATTTTGCATCCGATTTGAGTCCGAAGGGGCCGAAAAGTGCTAGAGACAGCGAGCAGAGCATCCCGTCAGTACGCTGACGCAGCCAGCGCCCTCGATGCCGCCTCCCGGAAAAACCCGTTTATAATACATATCAAAAAATGTACGCAATCGTTGAGATTAACGGTCAGCAGTTCAAGGTGGAAGAAGGCAAGAAGCTCTTCGTAAACCATATCCAGGACGCCGAGCCCGGACAGACTGTTGAGTATGACAAGGTGCTCCTTGTCGATGCTGACGGCACCGTCAGCGTAGGCACCCCCACCGTGGAAGGCGCCAAGGTAGTAGTTGAAGTTGTAAGTCCCCTTGTAAAGGGCGAGAAAGTCCTCGTCTTCCACAAGAAGCGTCGCAAGGGCTTCCGCAAGCTCAACGGCTATCGCCATCAGTTCACTGAGGTAACCGTAAAGCAGGTTATCGCTTAATGTTTCACCACTTAACACAACAAAAATTCTAAGATTATGGCACACAAGAAAGGTGTAGGTAGTTCTAAGAACGGTCGTGAGTCAGCAGCTCAGCGACTTGGTGTTAAGATCTGGGGCGGCCAGAAGTGCGTAGCCGGCAACATCATCGTGCGTCAGCGCGGTACTGTTCACTATCCCGGCGCCAACGTAAAGATTGGCAAGGACGACACGCTCTATGCCGTTGCCGATGGCATCGTGACCTTCAAGCGCGGTCAGCGTAACCGCAGCGTGGTCAGCGTCATCCCTCAGGCTGAAGCCTAAGCTACCTCTAAAGAGCAACATGCCCCGACAACTCCGGTTGCCGGGGCTTTTTTTGTATGACAACAGACAACTGACAACGGACAAGAGGCAAAAGGCCGGGAAAAAAGCACTTTTCAGCTAAGAAACTTGGCCACATTGCGCGAATTTGCTAACTTTGCACGCGAAATATATACCGACAAGATTATGGTCATCGACTTTCAAAACGTAAACATCTGCCTCCACAACGGCACGGAACTGCTCCAAGACGTATGCCTGCGGGTGGAAGAAGGAGAATTCGTCTATGTCATCGGACAGGTAGGCACCGGCAAGACTTCACTGCTGCGCACCATCGACGCCGAACTGCGCCCCAAAGAAGGCAGCGCCGAAGTGCTCGGACGCGACCTCCTGAAACTCAAGCGCCGCCATGTGCCCGCACTGCGCAGGGAACTCGGCATCGTGTTCCAGGACTTCAAGCTCCTGCGCGACCGCACCGTGGAGGCCAACCTCCAGTTCGCCCTGCGCGCCACGGGGTGGAAGGACAAGAATGAGCGGCGCGAGCGCATCGACGAGGTGATGGAGCAGGTGGGGCTTGCCGACAAACTCGCAAAATTCCCCCACGAGCTCTCCGGCGGCGAACAGCAGCGCGTGGCCATAGCACGCGCCATCCTCAACCATCCGAAACTCGTGCTCGCCGATGAGCCCACAGGAAACCTCGACCACGAAAACGCCGAAAATATAATGCGCATACTGTTCGGCATCAAGGAGAAAGGCACCGCCGTAGTGATGGTGACGCACAACAAACACCTTATCGAAGCACACCCCGGCACAACGTATCTGTGCGGAGAAGGGACGCTGAAGGCATTATAAGGTAGGTCCTGTAAATTAGCTCGTATCGGTTTTGAGGCTCTTGCGAAGAAGGTTTCTTCCTTTCATGAAGGAGCGTAGCGGGCTACGTGACTGTATGAAAGAAAGGAAGATTCAAGAAAGAGACCAAAAGCGGCCGGGCTTAGAATACCACTTATAAGAAAGAAAATACTAATTTATAGAACCTACCTTAATAGAAATTTCACGAAAGAAAGATGAAGATAATGAAGTTTGGCGGCACCTCCGTAGGGTCGCCCGAAAGAATGAAAGACGTAGTGCGCCTCGTCACCGAGAGCGGGGAGCAGCGCTTCGTGGTGCTCAGCGCCATGAGCGGCACCACCAATAACTTGGTAGAGATTGCCGATTACATCAGCAAGAACAACATAGAGAGCGCCCTCAACGTGCTCACCCACCTGCGCCATAAGTACGCCAAGCACCTACAGACCCTCTACGCCACGGACAAGGTGCGCAAGGTGGTGGCAGACTACCTGGCAGAGCGCTTCGACTGGCTCCGCAGTTGCTGCGCACAGCCGATGACGCCGGTGCTGGAGCGCGAAATTCTGGCACAGGGCGAACTGATGAGCACACACATGGTCATCGGCTACATGGAAGAGCAGGGCATCGACGCCGTCCTCGTCCCGGCCTTCGACTTCATGCGCACCGGCCAGCACGCCGAGCCCGACCAGAGACACATTCGCACCGCGCTCTCCGCCATTCTCGAAAAGGAGGGACAGCATCAGGTGTATCTCACCCAAGGGTTCATCTGCATCAACAAGGACGGCGAGATAGACAACCTGCAGCGCGGCGGCTCCGACTACACGGCCTGCCTCATCGGCGCAGTACTGAAAGCCGAGGAAATCCAGATATGGACTGACATCGACGGCATGCACAACAATGACCCGCGCTTCGTGGAAAACACAAAGCCCGTGCGCCACATCAGCTTTGAAGAGGCCGCCGAACTGGCCTACTTCGGAGCCAAGATTCTCCACCCCACCTGCATCCAGCCCGCCCGCTACGCCAACGTACCCGTGCGCCTGCTCAACACCCTCGACCCTCAGGCCCCCGGCACCTTAATCAACAACGCCACGGAGGAAATCGGCGTGAAGGCCATCGCCGCCAAGGACAACATCACGGCCATCAAGGTCATCAGCAGCCGCATGCTGCTGGCCAGCGGCTTCCTCGCCCGCATCTTCCAGGTGTTTGACGAACACGACACCTCCATCGACATGGTGACGACGTCGGAAGTGGGCGTGTCGCTCACCATCGATGACACCACGCACCTGGAACCCATCCTCGACGACCTGCGCAAGCTCGGCTTCGTGCAGGTGGACACCGACCAGTGCATCATCTGCGTCGTGGGCGACATGACGGCGGAGCAGCACGGCTACTGCGCCCAAGTGCTGAATGCCCTCAAGGAAAAGCCCGTGCGCATGATATGCTACGGCGGCTCCGACCACAACGTGAGCGTGCTCGTCAGCATGGAACAGAAGCAATGGGCTCTCCAGCAACTCTCAAAGCATCTGTTCGGATAGCCCGGAGAGAGGCGCCCCACCCTCTACCTCATTTGCTAATTTCCCCATTTGCTAATTTGCTAATTCCCTCATTTCCTAATTTGCTAATCAGCTAATTTGCTCATACCCCCTCATGAACAGAATACTCCTACTCCTGCTCGCCGCGCTTCTGCCTTGCAGCATGACGGCCCAACAAAAGAGCAAGGCCAAAGCCAATCCCGCGCCCGCCGTCGCCGTGCCGCCAGAACCCACGCTGACGCCGCAGGAGGAACGCATGCTCAACGGGCTGGAGAAAGTGGTCATCTTCGACTCGCTCGTGGTGAGCAAGCGCGACCTCTTCAAGGCCTACCCGCTCTCACCCAGCGCCGGCACGCTGGCATGGGCTGACGACAACACGGCATTGGCAGACAGTCTGCTGACGCTGCGTCCTACGCGCCACGTCATTGCATACGGCGACAAACGCATCGAGTCATGCCCCGTGGACAGCACAAGCTCACGCATAGGCATCAGTATGCGCTTCGGAGGCGAGTGGACTCCCGCCGAGCCGCTCTTCACCGATGCCGACGCGGAAGAGAACTGCCAGAATTTCCCCTACATCATGGCCGACGGACAGACAATCTATTTCGCCCAGCAAGCCTCCGACGGTCTGGGCGGCCTGGACCTCTACATGACACGGCAGAACGGAGACCGAAGCGGTTTCTACCGGCCGGAGAACATCGGCATGCCCTTCAATTCCTGCGCCAACGACTACCTGCTCGTGATAGACGAGGAGAACGGTTTCGGCATGTTCGCCTCCGACCGCCGGCAGGCGACCGACTCCGTGTGCATATACTACTTCATCCCCTCGGAGCAGCGCAACACCTACGACGAAGACAACCTGTCGCAAGAGGAGCGCATCGCGCTGGCAGAAATCAGGCAAATCGCCGACACATGGGGCTTCGGAGACAAAGAGAAAATAGAAGCGCTGCGCGAGAAACTGCGCAAGAGTCTTTCTCTAATAAAATAGCATTAAGACATGAATATAAAAGCCTTATCACTTCGTGTACTGATGAGCATCGTACTCATCTCTTATGCGATGAGCCTTCATGCCCAACATATATATCAGGGCGGCTCAAAGTATAACACGAAACTTTACACGTGGGACGGAACCCACCTCTATCAGGGCGGTTCGAAATACAACACGAAGCTCTACACCTGGGACGGCACGCATGTCTATGAAGGCGCCTCCAAGTATGGCACGAAATTGCTCACGTGGGATGGCCGCTACATCTATCAGGGCGGCTCGAAATACAACGCGAAGCTGGCCACGTGGGACGGCACGTATATCTATCAGGGAGGCTCCGTGTATAACACCAAACTCTACACGTGGGACGGCACCTATCTCTATCAGGGAGGCTCGAAATACAACACGAAGATACTGACCTTCGACTGCGTTGTGCCCATCCCCATCATCTACCTCATCACCGGAGGATGACAGGCCGGCAAAAACGAGACAGCCGCCAGGAGGAAACGTCCTTCTGGCGGCTGTCTGTATGAGAGGGAGGCACTAAACCTCCTCGTTGGCGTAAAGATAGCGCTTGATGGAGCGCTTGGGTGTCTTTTGGAACTCCTCGTCGTAGATGCGGAAGCCGGAAATCTGCTCATACTTGTTGATGGCAAGGTTCAGGTCCTTGATGTTCTGCTCCATGAGGGCTTCCAAGGCGGCATGGTTCATGCCCAGGCGCTCGGCCTCGTCCATATCGGGATGGATGAGCATGTAGAACTTGTCTTCCTTCTGTATCATGATACACTCGCTGACGAGCGGGAGCGTGTTCATCTTGCTCTCCACCTCCTCGGGGAAGACGTTCTGGCCGTTCGGGGTGAGAAGCATATTCTTGGAACGGCCCTTGATGTAGAGGTTGCCCTCAAGGTCCATCAGGCCCAGGTCACCCGTGTGATACCATCCCTGAGCGTCGAGCACGGCTGCCGTTGCCTCGGGATTTCTGTAGTAGCCCAGCATCACATTAGCGCCACGCACCAAAATTTCGCCGACCTCTATCTGAGGATTGGCGCTGTTGATTTTTATTTCCATGCGCGGGGCGGCCTGGCCACAGGAACCTGCACGGAAGAGATGCCAGTCCGTATAGGTGACAAGCGGGGCCGTCTCGGTGGTGCCGAACCCCACGGTGTAGGGGAAGCCCGTCTTGTGGAGGAAGTTCTCGATATCGGCATTGAAAGCCGCGCCGCCAACGATTATCTCATAGACATTGCCGCCGAAAGCCTCCATCAGTTGCTGACGCACGCGGTCGAGAATGCGCTGCTGCACCACGGGGAGACGCAGAAGCATCTTCATGCTGATGCTTTCCAGACGGGGAAGCACGCTCTTGCGGAGAATCTTCTCAATGATGAGAGGCACGGCAATGACCATGTGAGGCTTTACCTCGCCAAAGGCCTTGAAGATGACGCGAGGAGAAGGCACGCGGGTGAGATAATAGACATGCATGCCGCTGACGAACTCGCAGAGGAACTCAAACATCAGTCCGTACATGTGGGCGGCAGGAAGCATGGCCACAACGCGATGACCGGGGCTGAAAATGCTGGGGAGCAAATCCAAACCGAGTTTGGCGTTGCTCCAGATAGCCCTATAGGGTATCATCACGCCCTTCGGTGCACCGCTGGTGCCGCTGGTATAGTTTATTATGGCCATCGCTTCGCCGTCGGGCTGAGGACGATAGGACACATGCTCGCGACGGAAGAACTTGGGGTACTTCTGGCCATAAAGAGCGTTGAGGTTCTCGCGCGCCTCGGTAAGACGCTCGCTGCGGCTCAGGAGCAACGAATAATCCACGTTGCTTATGATACCTTCGACAAGGGGTATCTCGTCGGGGACGATGCCGGGCCAGGCCTGATCGCCGACAAAGAGGAGGCGGGCCTCGCTGTGGTTGATGATGTTATGGGCCTGCTCGGCCTTGAACTCGTGAAGTATGGGCACAGCCACGGCGCCATAGGTCATCACGGCTAGGAAGCCCACGGCCCACTGCGACGTGTTGCGGCCATAGAAGGCTACACGGTCACCCGGCTCCACGCCGGCATTCTCGAAGAGGATGTGCAGTTTCTCTATTTTTCGGGCCACGTCCTTGTACTGCAGGGTGGCACCCTCGTAATCCGTGAGGGCGTCGTGATCCCAGTTTTCTTTAACGCTGCGCTCGATAAGAGCGATAAAATCTTCGTATTCCATTTATCAATTATGCATAGATTTGTGTGCAAATTTAACTTTTTTTCCCCATTTGGCGACTTTTATAGGGTAAAAATTTAACATTTCCACGGAAAAAGTGTATTTTTGCAGTCTGAAACGCTGGGATTTTCCCTATTCTTGCATATTTTTATGCTTCTTAAAGACAAAAAGCGCATCCTCGCCTCGGCCCTGTTGGGCGCAGTCCTAATAGGGGCGGCAGTGCTGGCCGGCATACGACTATATGCCTACATCCACCGCGCTCCACGCACGGTGAGACTCACCATACCTATCGTACGCACCACGCCGGAACTGGCCGGACGGCTGGCTGCGCACCTGGATGCCGACAGTGCGGAGCTCATGACGGCATTCTCCGATGTCGCCCTCATAGACTCTCTCGGCTACGATGAGCAAACGCTGCCCGCCATGTTTATACCCAACACTTACGAAGTGTATCAGTGGATAACGCCCCGCAACCTGATGCTGCGCTTGAAAAAGGAGAGCGACGACTTTTGGACGTCGCAGCGCCGCAGGCAGGCCAGGGAACAAGGCCTGACGCCCATAGAGGTAATGACGCTGGCCAGCATTGTGGAACAGGAGACGGCCTGCGATGCCGAGCGGGCCACCATAGCCGGGCTCTACCTTAATCGCCTCAGAAAAGGCATGCGTCTGCAAGCCGACCCCACCGTAAAGTATGCCGTGGGGGATTTCTCCCTGAAGCGCGTGCTCAAGGTGCATCTCAAATGCGACAGCCCGTACAACACCTACGAGCACGAGGGTCTGCCGCCCGGCCCCATCTGCATACCTTCGCTCGCAAGCATCAAAGCCGTGCTCAAGCCGGCATCACACAATTATATATATATGTGCGCGAAGGAAGACTTCAGCGGCACGCACAACTTCGCCGTCACTGCCGCCGAGCACCTGCGCAACGCCCAGAACTACGCCAACGCCCTCAACAAGGCCGGCATCCGCTAACCCCAGCCCCCCCTCACCACGCAGCCCCGAGTGCGCCGCGGTTTTGCCGCGGTGGTCAAGCCCCCACCAAGCCCCCCTCACCACGCAGCCCCGAGTGCGCCGCGGTTTTGCCGCGGTGGCCTCCTCCCCCAAGAAGCCATCCTTACCCCGCCCATGAAACCCATCTACTTCATCTCCGACGCCCACCTCGGCTCTCTGGCTATCCAGAGCCGCCGCACGCAGGAACGACGCCTCGTCAACTTCCTCGACAGCATCAAGCACAAGGCCGCCGCGGTCTATCTCCTTGGCGACATGTTTGACTTCTGGTACGAATACCGCACCGTCGTGCCCCGCGGCTACACCCGTTTCCTCGGCAAGCTCGCCGAGCTCACCGACCTCGGCGTGGAAGTGCACTATTTCACCGGCAACCACGACCTCTGGATGAAGGACTACCTCCAGCGCGAGTGCGGCGTGGAGCTCCACCGCGAGAAAGCCGAGACCATAGAACTCTATGGCCACACCTTCCTCCTCGCCCACGGCGACGGCCTGGGCAAGATAGATGCCGGCTTCCGTTTCATCCGCGCCATGTTCCACAGCAACCTATGCCAGCGCCTCTTCTCCGCCCTCCATCCCCGATGGGGCGTCAGTCTCGGCCGTCAGTGGGCCAAGCACTCCCGTCTCAAGCGCGAGGACGGCAAGGAGCCTCCCTATCAGGGCGAAGACAAGGAACCCCTCTGCATATACGCCAAGGAATACCTCCAGACGCACCCCGACGTCAATTACTTCATCTTCGGCCATCGCCACATAGAGCTCGACCTCATGCTCTCCCGCACCGCCCGCATGCTCATCCTCGGCGACTGGATTTCCCAATTCACCTTCGCCCGTTTCGACGGCGAGACCATGCTCCTCGATTCCTACCTTGAAGGCGAAACGGAAGCGTAAAGCAAGTAAAAAGTAAAAAGTAAAAAATAAAATATCCCCGCAGCATACTTTCGCTACTATTGCATTCCCCCTCTCCTCAAACTATAGAGGTATCTTTCCCCTCCCTTTTCGGGGAGGGGTGTCAAAGTGCCGAAGGCAGCTTTGACGGGGTGAGGCCTCCAACATCTTCCTTATGAGCCCCATCGTTAAATGGTCCACTACCCACCTGAGTAAGCGTCAGATTATCTGGCTGCTCAGTTTCCTCGTCGGCATCGGCAGCGCCCTCGCCGCCCAGGGTCTCAAGTGGCTCATCGGCACGGGCGAAGAGCTCGTCACCTCCGGCCACGACATCACCCAGGCCAACTGGATATACCTCGTGGCGCCCGTCGTTGGCATCTGGCTCAGCATGCTCTTCATCCGCTACATCGTGCGCGACGACATAGGCCACGGCGTCACCAAGATTCTCTATGCCATCAGCCGCAAGCAGGGCCTCATACGTGCCCACAACATGTGGAGCAGCGTCATCGCCTCCGGCCTCACCATCGGCTTCGGCGGCAGCGTCGGTGCCGAGAGCCCCATCGTGCTCACCGGCAGCGCCATCGGCAGCAATCTCGGCCGCGTCTTCCGCATGGATCATAGGACGCTCATGATACTCGTGGGCTGCGGAGCCTCCGCCGCTATCGCCGGCATCTTCAAGGCTCCCATCGCCGGCGTGATGTTCACGCTCGAGGTCCTCATGATAGACCTCACCATGGCCTCCCTCGTGCCTTTGCTCGTCAGCTGCCTCACCGCCACCTGCCTCACCTATTACCTCACCGACGACAGCGCCCTCTTCGCCTTCACGCGCATGGATGCCTTCAGTGTGGAGCGTGTGCCCGCCGTCCTCCTCCTCGGTCTGTGCTGCGGACTCCTTTCTTTATATTTCACGCGCACGATGAACCGTTTCGAGCGCGTCTTCTCCCGTCTCCACAGCCGCTACACGCGCCTTGCCCTCGGCGGCACAGTGCTCGCCGTGCTCCTGTATCTCTTCCCCTCGCTCTACGGCGAAGGCTACACCACCATAAACACCATCCTCGCCTCCACCTCCGAACACGGCGCCGACGCCGTGCTCAACAACTCGCTCTTCTACGGCCAGCACTCACTTCTCCTCCCCTATCTCGCCCTCATTCTCGTCGTCAAGGTCTTCGCCACCACGGCCACCAACGGCGGCGGCGGTTGCGGCGGCACCTTCGCCCCCAGTCTCTTCCTCGGCTGCATCTGCGGCTTCGTCTTCGCCTCTCTTTGGAACATGTGGGCACCCTTCGGCGTCACCTCGCCCCTCACCAACTTCGCCCTCTTCGGCATGGCCGGCGTCATGGCGGGCGTATTCCACGCCCCCCTCACCGGCGTATTCCTCATCGCCGAGCTCACCGGCGGCTACGAGTTCTTCCTCCCCCTCATGATTGTCAGCCTCACCAGCTACGTCACCATCCACGCCTTCGAGCCCCACAGCATCTATGCCATGCGCCTCGCCCGTGCCGGCGAACTCCTCACCCACCACAAGGACCAGGCCGTCATCACCCTCATGCGCCTCGATGACGTAGTAGATACCTCCACCCCCACCCTCGCTCCCGACATGACGCTCGGCGACATCGTCCACATCCTCGCCGGCCACTCCGGCAACTACTTCGCCGTAGTCGATGCCGGCGGCATGCTCCACGGCATAGTCCACACCACGGCCATACGCCGTCTCATCTTCCGCACCGAACTTTATCGCGTCTATACCGCCGAACAGCTCATGGAGCCCGTCTCCAGCGGTCGCACCATCTACACCACCGACACCATGTCCGTCATCATGGACAAGTGCGAGCATGCCCAGGTCAACACCCTCCCCGTCCTCACCCCCCAGAAGGAATTCAAGGGCTTCGTCACCAAGACCCGCATCCTCAACTACTACCGCCAAATCATGAAGGACTTCTCCGAAGAATAGAAGACCCTCCCCCACCCCCTCCCTTAAAGGGCGGGGAGTAAATACTCACGAGCGACAACTCATAATTCAAAATTCTTAATTCATAATTCAAAATTCCAGCCCCCGTTCCCCGCGGTTTTCCGCGGGGCGAAACCCTGCCACAACTAAAACCAACAACCCATAACAATGAAAAAACTATCCATTCTCCTCATCGCCCTTCTCGCGATGCTCGCCCTCCAGCCCGCCGTGGCTCAGGAGCAGACAAAGAACCATCCCCACGCCTTCTTCGGTCTCCAAGGCGGCGGTCAGGCCGTCCTCAACGGCTACAACGTCGGCGACGTCCTCACCGGTTCCGTAGGCGCCTACGTAGGAGCCAAGTGGACACCCGTCTTCGGCACACGCCTCCACTTCAATGCCTACCAGAGCATGGAAGGCGTAGAGGACTGGGGCACCTACAAGTTCAAGTACCTCACCGGCACCGTTGACCTCATGGCCAACCTCGTCAGCGCCTTCAACCACCGCGACGACAACACCCTCGACTTCTACCTCATCGGCGGCGTAGGCGCCAACAAAGTGTGGGGCAACAACTGGCGTCCCCTCTACACCACGCCCGTTGACGTCAAGAACCATCTCGCCCCCACCGTCAAGCTCGGCGCCATGCTCGACGTGAACTTCACCCGCAATATCGCCCTCAACCTCGAAGTAGATTTCAATCACCACGGCAAGCACGACTCCCACATCGACGTCAACATGTCCCGCGACTGGCAGCTCACCGGCCTCCTCGGCATCAAGTTTTCCTTCCCCGGCAAGGCCAAGCACGTAGAGCCCGCCATGGAGCTCGTCCCCGCCACCGTCGTAGAGCCCGAACCCGTCAGGGAAGTAGCACCCGCCCCCGTTGCCAAGCCCGAACCCGCGCCCGAAGTTAAGCCCGAGCCCGCTCCCGAACCCGTGAAGAAGCCCGAACCCGCCAGCATCAGCGAGACCATCTTCCACGTCATCTCCGGCAGCGACCTCACCGGCGAGAACGCCCGCAAGATAAGCGCCGTGGCCCAGTGGCTCAACCAGCACCCCACCGCCACCGCCACCATCGACGCCTATTCCGACCGCGGCACCGGCAACGCCCGCGTCAACGCCCGCGTGTCCCAGGCCCGCGCCAATGCCGTCAAGGCTGCCCTCGTAGCCGCAGGCATCAACGCCGACCGCCTCAACGTACAGAGCCACGGCGACACCGTGCAGCCCTTCCCCCAGAATGACCAGAACCGCTGCGTCATCATCGTCGGACAGGAAAAATAAGTGACGACATACTATTTGGCACAACATATTTTTATTTATCAAGAATTACAGAATTAAGGAATTTTTATCGTGTTCTGATAATGAATTTTCAGGAATTACGCAGTGCTTGAGTACTGCTGAATTGCTGTCCGCAGGAATTCTGCTGCATCAAGCAGCTAATTCGAAAAAATTCTTTTATAAAAGGATAACGAAGAAATTCTTTAATTCTTTAATTCTTGATAAAAATAAAAAGCCCTCAACTCCCCCATTATGAAAGAACCCAAAGGCATGTTCCTCGTGGCAGGCGAGCCGCAGACAGTCACCGACACCCGCCGGAAGATACTGGCAGAATTTGAAGACCTTGAGTTCTACGAAGAAGGCCACAAATACATCCTGCACGGCCGTGAAATAGAAAAGTCCGTCTCCGGCATAGGCCACGAGTTCATCCGCGAGCCCTTCGACGAAGCCCTGCAGGCAGCCCGCTATGCCCAGCGCCACGGCAACACCCCCGAATACTGGATAGAGCGATGGCGCTGCAACTCCTTCCGCGCCACCACCCTCGGCACGAAGACCCACGCTTACGGCGAAAGCCTCGGCTATCTGAAAGCCGGACATCCCGAAATGATATGCCCCGAAATCAGAAGCCAATACAACGCCGCCTACAACTATCTCGCGCCCATCCACCCCAAGGAAGAAGCCGTAGAGAAATTCATCGAGAGCCTGCCCCCCTCCTACCACCTCGTGCTCAACGAGGCAAAAGTCTATAGCGGCAAGAACCCCGATGCCGGCCAGAACCTCAAGACCCTCATCTGCGGCACCTTCGACATGCTCTACTATTACGACGGCGAGGGATGCCCCGAAAAGGCTGGCTTCGTCGTGCTCGACTACAAGACCAACGCCTCCCTGGAGAGCGAATACAACCGCAAGTACCGCAAGACCCTCCTCCCCCCCTTCGACGACATGATAGAAGAAGACCTCAGCCTCTACACCATCCAGCTCAGCCTCTACTCCCTCATGCTTGAAGACATCGGCATCCCCGTCCTCTGCCGTAAAATCGTATGGCTCACGGGCGAAGGCGACTGCCGCGTAATCCCCGTCCCCGACGTCTCTCCCCGCCTCCGCCGCGTCCTGTAGGAGAAGCGACGTCCCCGAAAAGAGAAAACCGCCCCCCGTGCCCCCGAGGTTCATCGCAGCCTCCGGGGGCATGCTTTTTTTCTGCTGCACCCCCATTTTTTCCGTCGCCGGCATTTCCCGTTTCGCCGAATGCCCGACGGATTTTTCTAAACCCAGTTCTAATTTCCTGTCAACACACTGGGTCGGTTTTCGCCTTGGAGGCTCCTGCGTTCCGACGAGTACAATGGCCTTGAATACGTCCGGCAACACCCCTGGCGCCGGCACACACGGCGAGGTCTGCGAGAGCAACGGCGAGGTCTGCAGGAGCAACGGCGCAGGTGACGTGGGGGAGGCCAATGACGCTGGTTGCATGAATGACGCAAATGACGCATATAAAATAACAGTGCGCGCGCGTGAATAGGCGTTTTTGCAGGCAGACGATGAGCAAAAACGGAGCAAGCACAACGATATATTTAATGATTTTCAGGGTCAATCCTTGCCTGAAAAAAAATAAAATGCTACCTTTGCAAAGCAAAATAACTACTTAACACAATTATAAGATGAAACATCTGCGTTTTTCAATCCTTTTGCTTCTCGTTGCGCTGACATTTGGCTGCGTGTGGGCTGATGACATACCCTACCGTCAGCAGCGGCGCGAAATCTTCCGCCAGTTGCCGGTAAACGAAAACAGTATCGTATTCCTGGGAAACAGCATCACGGACTTCGGTCTGTGGTCGGAGTTCTTCGGCAGCGACCCCAACATCATCAACCGCGGCATTCAGGGCATCGAGAGCCCCGAAGTGCTGGAGCACCTCTCGCTCATCGGCAGCGGACACCCCAAGAAAGTGTTCCTGATGATTGGCATCAACGACTTCAAGACGCCGGAGCGCGTGGTGCCCAACATCCGTAAGATGCTGGAGACGCTGCAACGCGAGAGCCCGCAGACAACGCTCTATGTGCAGAGCATACTGCCCTGCAACATTGCCGAGCGTGCCAGTGAGCCCGGCACGCTGAACCCGCAAATCAAGGCGCTGTGCGAGGAAATGAACGTCACCTACATCGACGTTTACGGTGCAATGACGAAGATTTCCGGCAACACATCGATGCCTGCCAATATGACGGAGGACAGCCTGCACCCCAATGTCCTCGGCTATCGTGAATGGTGCAAGGTGCTGGCTTCCTACGTAGGCAAGAGTTCCGCAATCGCCGAGACGGGCACGGTGAAGAAGCCTCTTAACCGCGGCATCTACAACAGCATCCTTTCCGAGTATCAGCTGGTGCCTGTGAACAACGGCGACATCCTGCACGTGGGTGACTATCAGGTCATGACGGGCGAATGGGCCGAACTGATGGGTATGTCCACCTTCAAGAACCGCGGCCTGGGCGGCGGCTTCGGATGGAGTATGAGCCTGGCCGAGTTCAACAGCGCATACGGTTGCCTCATCAAGGGCAGCCCCTCAAAGATATTCTTCCAGTGCGGCAAGCGCGCGCTGGATGCCAAGGAGACCACCGCCGCCTCCCTCTTCAGCCAGTATAAGACGGCCGTCAACAACATCCGCAAGACGGCCCCCGATGCCGACCTCTATCTGGAGAGCATCATCCCCAATGCCGATGCTACTATTAACACAAATTACATCGTTCCTTTCAACACCCTCATTGCCAACCTCGTTAGCAGCGATACGAGCGGCAAACTTCATTTCGTGGACGTTTACGCCGCCCTCGTTGAGAACGGCAAGCTGGCCACCCGCTATCAGGGTGCCAATACGGAACAGAGCCGTGGCATCAACGGCCGTGGTTATGTGGCTTGGGCTAATGTGCTGAAGAACGAAGGCGGCCTGACGGATGCTGTAGTTCCCGCCAACATGAGCGACGCCAAGGCTGCGCTGAACGAGGCCGTGCATGATGCCCTCGACAAAGTGTGGGCTCTCTCCGGCGAGAAAGCCTGTGCCGGTCTGCGCCAGCGCATCAGCGAGGCTCAAGCCCTGATAGCCGACGCCGCTGCCTCCGACATTGATTGCACGGCGATGAAGACCCTCCTGGCCGAAGCCGCGGAAGCCTCCGAGAATGCCAGCCCCACCTCGGCCGACGCTATGCCCGGCAGCACCCATCTGTTGCCCGCTCCCCAGAAGTTGGAGAAGAACGGCAGCGCCTTTGCCCTCGACCGCCCCGTGAAGATTGACAATGCCTTCGACGACACCGAGCTCCTCACCGAAATCCTTCAAGAACTCGGCCTTGAAGAGAGCGCCACCGCCACGGCCACTGTCAAGGTGAACAAGGTCAGCCGCATCGCCGGTGCCGACGAACCCACGCTGGCTGGCTTTGAGAGCGAGGCCTACACGTTGAGCATCGACGGCAACACGATTACCATCGACGCCGTCAGCCGCCTCGGCGTAATCCGTGCCGCACAGACCCTCCAGCAGTTAGCCGAAGCCGACGGCGGACACACCGCTACCCTCGAAGGACTGACCATCACCGACTGGCCCGCCTTCAAGGTGCGCGGATTCATGCACGACGTGGGCCGTTCCTTCATAACCTACGACGAACTGGTAAAACAAATCAAACTCTACAGCCGCTTCAAGGTGAACTTCTTCCAGTGGCACATGACCGAGAACCAGGCCTGGCGCTTCCAGGTGAAGGCCTACCCCCAGCTCACCGCCACCCAGAACATGACCCGCTTCGCCGGCCAGTACTACACGCAGGAGCAGTGCAAGGCCATCGACGAACTCGGCCATAAGTACGGCATCTACGTCGTGCCCGAAATCGATATGCCCGGCCACAGCGAAGCCTTCAAGACCGCCATGGGCCACGACATGCAGACCTCGCAGGGCGTCAAGGAACTCCGGGCCGTCCTCGACGAGGTGATAGAATGTTTCCCCCACGCCCCCTACATCCATATCGGCGGCGACGAGGTGGACCTCAAGAACGTGGACGGCAAGAACTTCCTCGTCCTCATGTCCGAGTACGTCCACGGCAAGGGCCAGCGCACCATGTGGTGGAACCCCGTACACACCATCTCGCCCTCCAAGGCCAACGGCTGCGACATGGCACAGTGCTGGAGCAGCAGCGGCCGACAGATCAGTGGCCTGCCCTGCATCGACTGCCGCTACAACTACACCAACCACTTCGACGTCTTCGCCGACCTCGTGGGCATGTACCGCAGCACCATCCTCTACAAGCAGCACGGCGATGCCGAGACCGCCGGCTACATCTCCTGCCCCTGGAACGACCGCAAGACACCCACGCAGGAAGACATCATCGCCCAGAACAACGTCTATGCCGTCACCATCGCCTCCGGTGAGCGCGCATGGCGCGGCGGCGGCAAGCACTACATCGAGGAATGCGGTGCCGTCCTCCCCAACAGCGGCGACGAATACGACGAGTTCCGTGACTGGGAGCAGCGCTTCCTCTTCCACAAGGCCCATAGCCTCAACGACGAGCCCATCCCCTATGTGAAGCAGACCAACGTGCGCTGGCGCATCTCCGACCCCATCGCCAACGGCGGCGATGCCAACAAGACCTTCGCCCAGTGGGAGGACTGCAAGGCACAAACGGCCGAGATGCCCGCCAGTGTCACCGTGGACGGCAACAAATACGGCTGGAACCTCGCCACGGGCGCCGGCATCTACCTCAACCACACCTGGCCCACCGCCGTGCCCGGTATCTTCGGTCTCAACCAGGCAAAGGACCGCACCGCCTACGCCTACACCTACGTCTATAACCCCGGCGACGAACGCACCGTAGGCGCACTCATCGAGTTCCAGAACTACGGACGCTCCGAGAAAGACCAGGCGCCCGCCGCCGGAAAGTGGGACCACAAAGGCTCCCGCCTCTGGTGGAACGGCACCGAAGTCAAGGCCCCTAACTGGAAGAACGCCGGCAAAGGCATCAACAACGAAGTAGACCTCCTCGACGAAAACTTCCCCGCACGCACTCCCGTACAGCTCACCCTCAAAAAAGGCTGGAACAAAGTCCTCATCAAGCTCCCCTACGTCAACCTCAGCAGCGGCGTCGTGCGCCTCAACAAGTGGCTCTACACCTTCGTCCTCACCGACACCCAGGGCAAGAACGCCATCGAAGGCCTCGTCTATTCCCCCACCAAGACCCTTGAAGGCCCCGAACCCGACCCCGCTACGGAGGTGGACTACACACCCCAGACAAGCGACGAGAAAAACACATATTACTATACGCTGAAGACACCCGCCCGCGAAAATCGTCTCGCCACCTCACAGGGCGCAGGCACCGAACTCCTCGGCACTGCCACCGCCACCGACGCCTCCTACTGGAAACTCATCCGCCGCACCGACGGCGACCTCAACATCGTCAACTACGCCGACGGCAGCTACGTCAGCCCCGTCGCCAACTACAACACCCCCCTCCGCACCCAGAAAGCCGCGCCCGCAAAAGGCTGGCAACTCAAGCCCGCCGCCACCAAGGGAAGCTTCATCATCGTCAGCGGCGAAAGCCAGTGGAACCAGACCAACGGCAGCCTCGGCTACAAAGTCTATAACTGGGGCTACGGCTCCCAGACCACCGGGCAGTACAACACCTCCGACACCGGCTGCCAGTATGAGTTCAGCCTCGTCGAGGACATCTCCGACATCCCCGGCGGTGACGCCGAAGAAAGCCTCACCTCCGGCAAGACCTACACCATCACCAACGTCCAGCAGAGCGGAGCCACCTTTCCCCTCTATGAGGGCGAAGCCGGCATCCTCACCGTAGGCGCCGCCGGTCAGGACTACGGCGCCGCCGCCCGGTACACCGCCGAAGCCCACGGCACGAAATACTCCTTTCGCAACGTAGCCACCGGCCACTACCTCATCTGGCGCGGCGGCACCGGCGGCGGCTACAACAACAACGCCGGCACCCTCGCCGCCTACGACCCCACCTACTGCGACTGGACCCTCACCCCCAGCACCAACACTCCCGGCGGCTATTGGATGACCTCCTACCGCAACGGCGGCACCACCCCCGGTTCCCTCATCCTCCTCTCCACCGGCGCCTTCGACGCCTACAGCGCCAACGAAGCCTGGGACCCCCGTTTCTCCAACGTCTTCATCTTCGAGGAAGTCCCCACCCGCCCCGACGGCATCCATGAATTAGCAAATGGAAAGACTCCCTTTAAGGGAGATTTAGAGGGACTGGCAAATGAGGGACTCTACGACCTTCAAGGCCGCCGCGTATCTCCCCGGCAGAAAGGCATCGTCATAAAGGGCACTTCCCCCGTTGTCAAACACTGAATACGCGCTGGCAGCATCACCAAAGAAAAAAATGAAAAAAATCATTACATTCCTTTCCATACTTCTGACTACGACCGTAATGTCGTGGGCACAGAATTACCCCGTAGCCCACGGGGCAAACGAAAACATTACCCATGGGACGCACTACCCCAAAACGGTAAGCA